>JAEUQQ010000380.1 GCA_016789685.1 Acidobacteriota bacterium
CATGGTCGTGACCGCCAACGCCAACAACGACGTCCAGGAGCGGTCGCGCGTCAACAACGTCCGCGCCGCGCCCGTCGAGGTCGAGGGCAAGAAGAAGAAATAGCCCCGCCTACGCCTTCAGCGCCGCGTGGATGCGCCGCGCGACCTCGGCATCATCGAGGTAGCCCGCGATCCCGTGCCGGTTGTCGGTGCGGTTCCTCACGTCGGTCTTGTTCTCGATCGCCGGGTTCGCCGGATCGAGCGGAAACGCCCGCGGCGTCAGCGCGAAGAGTGCAACGACGTCGCGTTCGTCCATCGCGTTGAACCAGGCGCTCGCGCACTCCGGGCACCTGAGCGCACCCGACGCGCTCATCGTCCGGCGAATCTCGGTGACGCCGAGCGGCGAGCCGAGCGTGATGAACAACGGCACCTTCCAGCCTCGCCGGTGCCCCTCGCGCCGCAGCAGGTTGTAGGCCACGACCGTCCCGAGCGAGTGACTGACGACGATGGTCTCGACGCCTGGCGTGAATGCCTGCGCGACACCCTCGTCGATCTCCTGCTGGACGGCCGGGTTCTTGAGGTACTGGTAGACATCCTTCGTCGCCAGGGCGATGCCGGCCCCGCTGCCGTGCGGCACGAACCGATCGACCGCCTTCAGGATGCCCTGCACCCATCCCCAGTTCTGCGGGCCGCGATCGACCACCTCCTGCCCCACCACGTCGGCCAGCTGCTCGTCGGTGATGCCGGCTTCCTTGCGCATCTCCTCGAGCACCGCCTTGGTGAACCGCGCCTCGTCGTCCGAGGCGCCCTCGCCGCGCACGATCACGTCGGCCGCCGTGTCGGCCGACTGTCCCTCGGTCATCTGGATGAGCGTGTCGCCGTAGTACGGAAACCGCACGTCGGGCTCGGCGATCGGCAGCGAGAGCCCCCCCTTCTCGAAGCCCTCGTCGAGCGCATCGAGCCACTCGGCCTTCAGCGCGACCGCATCCTTGTTCTGCTGCGAGCGCCCGTGGATCAGCACCAGTTGCCTGCCCATCACCAGCCTCCTGATTCGACTGTCTTGCGAAGCTTCCCGACGCCGTCGCTGTCGAACAGCGACCACACCGACTCCCGCATCGTCGTCTCGATCCCGTCGAGCTCGCGCGGCAGCGTGATGCCGTGCGCCGACAGTAGCGCCCAACCCTGCGAGAGCATCGGCACGAAGGGCGCGACGCCACGGGCGGGCGCGATGGCCTGGCGAAGCAGCGTCCGCCCGAGCAGGGCCAGGTCGAACAGCGTCACGCCGAGGTCGGCGCGCTGGTAGTCGGCCATCTCGCGGATGCGATCGACCTCCTGCAGGTCGTAGTACGCGTGCGCCGCGTAGATCGACAGCGTCGGATCGACCGTCTTGTCGTACTGCATCTTCTGCGCGACACCACCCGCATCGGCCTGCGTGAGGCGGAAGCGGCCCTGCTGCGACGCCGAGGCGGCCAGGCCGCGCAGCGCGCGAATCTCGTCGGCGCGATCGCGGAACAGGTTCCACCGCCACGTGTTGTCTGAGGGCTCGTACGAGACGTCCACGAGTTCGCCGTCATCGATCGTGAGGGCCGCGATGAAGCCGGGGATGGCCGGCACCACGGTACCGATCCCGCCGTCGAACTCGATGACCACGCACGCCGCAGCGCCCTGCACGTGGTCGATACGCAGCAGGTCCGGCGCCAGCTGTTGCCCCTGCGCGCGCCGCACCGCGAAATCGACGATGCGCGTGCCACGCACCTTGAACCCGCACTGCGTCTCGAAGTGCAGCGTGCTGAACGGCTCGGCGATGCGGCTGGCGTGGTCGGCCATCCGCGCGAGCGCTCGCGGGGCGCCGCCGGGCAGCGCCTGGATCGACCGCAGCACCGCGGCGGCATTGCCCGTCGCCGCCCGGCTCACGACCGCGTCGGCCGCACGGGCCGCAGGCACGGCGCGCGGCGCGAAGCCGTGGCCGGCGCTGCCGGGATCGCCCAGGCCTCGCGTCGCGGGCTCGACCATCGCGGGATCCAGCTTCGAGAGCCATCCCTTGTGCACCAGCACGACCGACTCCGGCTGCTGGTTCACGCGATGGTGCAGGTGCATCGCCTTGACGCGCCTGGGCACCTCGGCCTGCAGGTAGTCGATGAGCGCCGCCGGCTTGAGGTAGAGGCTCGGGTCGGCCGGATCGCCCGACGGCTCGAGCAGCTCGGGCCGCTTGCCCGTCAGGGCATCGAGCAGCGCGTCGGTGTAGACCGCGCGGTACGTCGACGCCGCCAGCTGCGGGTCGCGCACTTCGGCGGCCGTCGATCCCAGCTCGCACGCGAAGAACTGATCGACCGGCCTGGCGCGCGACGAGGCCGCGGTGTTGGGGAAGACATCGACGCCGCGCACGTTCTGCGCCTGGATGCCGTCGGGCGCCACGCGGCAGGCATCCGAGATGATCGTGACGCTGCCGAGGCCGCAGTAGGCGGCGAGTTCCGCGCTGCCCTTCACATTGATGGCCGCGCTCGTCTTGACGGGCGCATCGGTCAGCAGCCAGTGCTCGCAGCGGTTGATGTTGACGCCGTGCCCGGCGAAGTAGAGCACGAGGTGCTCGATGCCGGGCCCGTTCAGGAGTTCCTGGATGGCGTCGAAGACCTGGTCGGGATGCACCTTGCCGGCTTCGTCGGTGATGACGCGCGCGGCGGTGCCGTCGGCGAGTCCCTGCGCGACGGCCCACGCATGCATCCGGTGCGCGCCAGCCGCCGCATCGTGCAGGCGCTGGAGTCCGCCGGTCTGATCGACGCCGATGAAGATGCCCGCACGCGCCATGGGACTCCGCCGCGCAGAGCGCTGCGCACCAACTGCTGTTGCCGGGGTGAACGGGAGGGCATCATCCCACCGCACGGCGAGGGCGTCAATGCGCGCCGACGCAACACGGGGCCGTTCAGAAACGTCGAGCTGCCCCTATAATTCCGTAGCGTCAGGCCATCGTGACCGAGCATCCCTTCGTCCAGTTCGCCATCGCGCTGTTCATCGGCGCGCTCATCGGCCTCGAGCGCGAGAAGAAGAAGGCTGCGGGCGGCAAGCTCGGCATCGGCGGCATCCGCACCTTCCTGCTGTTCGCCGAGGCGGGCGCGATCGCGGCCTGGCTCGCGCTCAAGTTCCAGGCGCCGGTGATCTTCGTCGGCGCCGGGGCCATCGTCACGGCGATGGTCGTCGTCGGCTACCGCGAAGACGTCAGGCAGCACCCGACCGACTACGGCCTCACGACCGAGATGGCCGCGCTTGTCGTGTTCCTGCTCGGAGGCATGGTGCTCTACGGCTACGCCGAGGTCGCCGTCGGCCTCGCCATCGCGACGCTCGCGGCGCTCGCCTGGAAGGAGCCGCTGCACGCGTTCATCCACGGCCTCGACACCGACGACATCTTTGCCGGGCTCAAGCTGCTCATCGCCACGTTCATCGTGCTGCCAGTCCTGCCCAACCGTGTGCTCGACCCGTGGGGCGCGCTGAACCCCTACAAGATCTGGCTGCTCGTCGTCCTCATCTCGGCGCTGTCACTGGTGGGCTACGCGGCCGCCCGCTGGATGGGCGAACGCAAGGGCATCGCGCTCACCGGCCTCGTGGGTGGCGTGGTCTCGTCGACGGCAGTCACGCTGGCCTTCACGCGCCGCAGCCGCGAGCCAGGGGGCGACGCGATGAGTGGCCCACTGGCCTCGGGCATCGTCCTGGCCTGGGCCGTGATGTTTGCGCGCGTCGGCGTCATCGTGGCCGCGGTCAATCAGCCGCTGGCCTGGCACCTCGCCACGCCGCTGGCCGTGCTCACGCTCGCGTCGCTCGCCCTGGCCTGGGCCTTCGCCCGGCACGCCCACGTTGCGCACCCCCAACGTGTCGCCGTTCCCCTGAAGAATCCGTTCAGCCTGACGTCGGCCATTCACTTCGCGCTGCTGTTCACGGGCGTGCTCCTCATCGTCAAGCTCGGCGAGCACTACCTGCCTGCCAGCGCGCTCTATGTCGTCGCGACCGTGGCGGGTCTGACCGATGTCGATGCCATCACTCTTTCGATGTCGGACTACGCGAGGGCCACGGGGGCCGTCGCCACGGCGGCCGCCGCCATCGCCATCGGCTGGGTCGCCAACACCGCCTTCAAGTGCGGCATCGTCGCGATGCTCGGCAGCCGGGCGTTGCTCCGCCGCATCGCCACGGCGACCGCCGTGCTCGTGATGGCAACCATCGGGTCGTTCTTCATGCGCTGACGGCGCCCGGCGGGAAACCGCTTGCCAGGGTTCGCGCGTCTGAAGAACATGCTGCCCATGCGATCTGTTCCGAGCGTCGGCCCCTGGCGCGTCTTCGCCCTGTCTATCGCCGCCGTCGCGGTGCTCACCACGGCCTGGCTGACCGCGCGAGCGGCGCCGCTCGACGAAGAATGGCCCGACGAGGCCGACCGTCTCGTGAAACGGCTTGCGCTGCCGCGGCAGGCCACCGTCGCCGAGATCGGCGCCGGCCGCGGCGAACTGACGGTCGAGATGGCCCGCCGCCTCGGCGCGGACGGACGGTTGTTCTCGACCGAGATCGACGATGCACGGCGCGACGACATCCGCCGCGCGGTCGCCGACGCGAAGCTTGCGAACGTCACTGTCGTCACCGCCGGCGAACGCAGCAGCAACCTGGACGATGGGTGCTGTGATGCCATCTACATGCGCGAAGTGTTCCACCACTTCGGCGACCGGCCGGCGATGACGGCCTCGCTCAGGCAGGCCCTCAAGCCGGGAGGGCGCCTCGCGGTGATCGACTATCCCCTGCGGAACAACTACGGGGGCGACTGCCACTGCATCGACAAGGCCGAACTGATCCGCATCGTCACGGCCGCCGGCTTCGAGGTCGAGCATCAACAGGATCGGTGGGCTGGGATACGATACCTCGTCGTTTTCAGACGAGGGCCCGCATGACGGAACCGTTCGACGGCATTCATCCTGTCCAGTTCGTCCCGCGCACCAGCCCACGCACCGCCCATCCACGGGCGGCGGCGCCGTGCGCGGCCCTTGCCGTTGGTGCCCTCCTGCTCGCTGTCGCCCCGGCATCGGCGCAGCCGCGCACGCTCCGCGTCGACTACTTCCACACCGGCAACGCCGCGTCCGAGGTCTTCGCGCTCGACCGCGTCGTGCTCGAACCCCTCGCGTGGCCGGGCAATCCGGCGCGGGCCATCGACGACAGCAACCTGGGCAAGTACCGCTTCGACGTGATCGACCGGACGACGCGGCGCGTGATCTACTCGCGCGGGTTCGCCTCGGTCTACGGCGAGTGGGAGACGACGGCCGAGGCCCAGTCGATGCACCGCACGTTCTCGGAGTCGCTCCGCTTCCCCGCCCCTGCAGCCGCGGTGCAGGTGGTGCTCCACAAGCGCGATCGCGCCAACGACTTCCGCGAGGTCTGGTCGATCGTCATCGATCCGCGCGACATGCTCGTCGATGCGGCAGCGCCGCCGAGCGCAGGGCCGCTGATCCGCCTCCACGAATCCGGTCGATCGGCGCAGAAGGTCGACGTCCTCATCCTCGGCGACGGCTACACGGGCGCCGAGCGTGCGAAGTGCGAGGGGGATGTGCGGCGGCTGGTCGGCGTGCTCTTCGAGACCGAACCGTTCAAGACGCGCCGCGCCGACTTCAACGTGTGGGGGCTGTGTCCCGCCGCGCACGAATCGGGCATCTCGCGGCCGTCGCTCGGCGTCCACAGGCGCTCGCCGGCCGGCGCGACCTACGATGCCTTCCGCTCGGAGCGTTACGTGCTCTCGTTCGAGAACCGCGCGTTCCGCGACCTCGCGAGCCAGGCGCCGTACGAGGTCGTCGAGATCATCACCAACAGCGCCACCTACGGCGGGGGCGGCATCTTCGGGCTCTACTCGACCGTGGCGGCCGACAGCGCGTGGGCTCCGTACATCTTCGTGCACGAGTTCGGGCACCATTTCGCCGGCCTCGGCGACGAGTACTTCACCTCGGATGTGGCTTACCAGCCCGCCACCGACCGCGTCGAACCCTGGGAGCCCAACGTGACGGCACTGCTCGATCCGGCCACGCTCAAGTGGAAGGACCTCGTCGCCGCGACCACGCCGCTGCCGACACCGTGGGACCAGGCCGGCTACGTCGCGCGCCAGCAGGCGTTGCAGGCCGAGCGCCGCGCCTTGCGCGCCTCGCGCCAGCCGGAGTCGGCCATCGACGCGCTCTTCACGCGCGAGCGCGACGACAGCGAAGCCCGGCTCGGGGGCGAACCGCACGCCGCACACGTCGGCGCCTTCGAGGGCGCCAACTACGAAGCCAGGGGCTACTACCGTCCCCAAGCCAACTGCATCATGTTCACGCGCGACAGGGTGCCCTTCTGCGCCGTGTGCCGTCGCGCCATCGAACGCGTGATCGACTTGTACGCACCTGCGCAGGCGCGGTAGGCGCGGGTTGCACCACGTGCCGCGCCACGCTCACGCTGAGGATCGAGACACATGACAAAGGTCGCGAAGACGATCGTCGGATGCCTGGGCATGCTGGCGGTCTGGGCCGGAACGGCGCTTGCTCTTCACCTCTGGCTCGCCTCCCGGGTCGACGACACGTACCGACCGCTGTTCGGTATCGCGGCGGGGATGTTCTTCACGCTGGCCGCGTTCACCGTGTGGACGATCGTCAGCGGCATCAGCGGCGGCGACCAGTCGCGTGGCGCGATCCTCGCGCGGGCGAAGTCGGGCCGCCTCCCGACCGAGGACGGCGTCGCCGTCTACGAGGGCACCACGCGGCCCGAGCGCGAGACGCTGCAGTCTCCGATTTCCGGTACGCCCTGCGTCGCGTATTTCTACCGGATGTACGAGCTGGTCTACGACGCAGGGTCGAGCCGCGCGCGCAACGAAGTGCCTCACTACTGGGGCTTTGGCAGTGTGCCCTTCTTCGTCGACACGCCTTCGAGCGCGGTGCGCGTGCTGGCCATGCCGAAACTCGACGACGAGGGCGTGCACCTCGAGGGCCCGGACGAGGTCGCCCGCGCCCAGCGGTGGATCACCTCGAACCCATTCGAGAACGCCGCCGGCATCGGCGGGATGTTCGCGACCGTGTACGAGATCACGTCTGACGTCCTCACGGAACACGGCGCCCAGCGCCGCAACTTCAGGCGCACGGATACCACGCGGTCGGCCGCGTCGCTGCGCCTCGAGGAATCGATTGTGCCCGTTGGCACCCGCGTCACCGTATCTGGCGCGTGGTCGACGCGGCACAACGGCATCGTCCCCGGCAGCGCCATCGACCACGACAACGCCACCGGCATGGGCGTGACCGTGACCACGCGTCCCCTGGCGCGGGTCGGGGGCACCCAGTTGGGTGTTCCCACCTCGACCACCTACAACATCGTCTTCGCCATCGTCACGGCGGCCATCGGTGCGGGGATCCTGTGGGCCGGGATCACGTACGCTGCGCGGCCGCAGTAGCTGTGCGGTAGTAACCGCAGCGGCGCGCCGCAGCCCGGCAGCAATGCCGGGTGGACCGCGCCCCCGCCCATGGCGTAGCCTGCCGATGGTAACCAGGCCTGCAATACGCGCGGGCCGAACGCGACGGTTCTGCACGTCGCTTCACTCGATGGAGATCCCGATGCGCCGAATCCTGATGCTTGTCGGCTGCCTGTGCCTTGCCTCGACTGCCTCGCCCGCGTCTGCAGCCGATACCGAGCGAGACGCCGTCGTGAAAGTCGTCACCGATGCCTACATCAACGGCGTGCACGCGAAGCCAAGCACGGCCGCGATGCGTGCGGGCTTCCACCCGGATTTCAGGATGCTCGTGCTGACCGATGGCACGATGAGCGCCGTCACGCTCGACGAGTGGATCGCGCGCATGGAGAAGGGCGCGGCCGCCAACCCCAATGCGGCGCGGCCGACGATCACGCACGAGATCCCGCAGGTCGCGATCACCGGCACGGTCGCCCACGTGCAGGTGGAGTTGTCACGCGACGGCCGGCAGACGTTCACCGATCACCTGCTACTGTACAAGTTCGCCAACGGCTGGAAGATCGTGAGCAAGGCGTTCTACACGCATCCGCGGTAGAGGCTGGTCCTGGCCAGTCGCACCTCCACGAGAGAGGCGCGCGTTCGACGCCGGGGCGCGTGCCTCACTCCTCGTCCCAGAGCCATCCCAGCCGGATGTCGACCACTTCGAACGGCTCGGCCTGGACGGCGTGGCCGCCGACGTGTGTGGCCAGCGGGGTCCACGACGCCGAGCCAGACGCCGTGTCGGCTCGCTTCAGCACCTCGAGCGACCGCGCGAGCGGGTCGACGAGCCAGGCGAACGCCACGCCAGCCTCTGCGTAGATGCGCAGCTTCTTGTCGCGATCGAGGCGCGCCGTCGATGGCGAAAGGACCTCACAGATCCAGTCGGGCGCCGCAGTGAAGTAGGCCGTGTCCGGCAAGCAAGGCATCCGCTCGATCCGCCAGCCTGCAATGTCTGGCACAACCACGTGGGAACCGAGGTGCAGCTCCGGCTCTCCGAGGAGGCGCCAGCCACCGCGTCCACGGCCTCCCCGCTCGAACTCGGGTACAAGGATGGCGTCGAGCCGTTGGTCGGCGGTCGCGTGTCGTGGTGCCGGTCTGGGTGACGCCCACAACTCGCCGTCGACAATCTCTGCGACGAGGTGCTCGGGCAGTGCGACGAGGTCGTCGTAGGTGGCGGACCGTCCGAGTGGGATCTGCGGCATGTGGGGATGCAACATGCGGCACTGTGTCGCAGGGGTTGTGCCATGTCGCGCCGCGCGATTCCTGGCCGGGATCCGTAGTTCTCACTCGGCGACCCCAGCCCCGCGCAGCGACCACGGTTTCCCTCGTCGCCGCCAGTTGTCATGACGACGATGCCATCGTCACAAGCGCGAACGCAAGTGGTTCGAGTGACGGCCGTAGGCCACACAGCCTGCCTCTCCGAAGACCGGAACGTTCACTGGCTCAAGGCGAAGGGTGGAACATCCACGCAGTCGCGGTGTCTCACTTCCATGCGAATCCTGCTGCTGTCGTTGGGGTTGGCATGCGCGGGTTGCGCTCCGGCACGGGTATCCGCACCTCCGGCCACGCCCCCGGCGGCTGCGGATGCCCTCCTGCGCGAAGGTTGCTACGACTGCCTGCTCGAGGCGCAAGCGCTTTACGTCGCTGCCGCCGCAGGCCCCGCATCACCGGCGCTGGCGCTGCGCCGATTCGAAGTTGCACTGCTCATCGCGATGCGCGAGCGAGAGCTGGCCCTCGATGATCGCGCATCGTTCAGCCGGCTCGATGCGCTCGCGCAGGCACTCCCCGACCCCGGCGCCGCAGCGCGCGTCGTCGCGCTCGCGCGTGGCCTCAGTCCAGACCCGGCCACGGTGTCGTTCCTTGGGCAGCCGTCCGCCTCCTTCCCCGCGACGCTTCCGCTGCACGACGACGACCGCGCATGGCTCGCCACGTCGTTCCTCTCTCCTGGTGTCAGCGGCTACCTGTCGGCGGCGCTGGCGTGTGACGACCAGCCGCAGCGACGACGCGATCTGCCAGGCACCGCGTCGGGCGAAGCTGTGGCCGCGTCGAGTGACCTCGTCGCCTATCGGACGTCCATCTGCCAGGCACGCAACAAGGAGGCGCTCGTCGCGCTCCGGTCACGCTCGCCGCGGTTCGTGGAACTCGGCCTCTTCCAGGCGAGGACCGAGATGCGGTCGATCGCCGAGGGCGGCGCGTACCGCGCCCGCGCGTTGCTCGCCGACGTCTACGCCCGCTTCCCGACGTCGCCCGCCGTGACCTACCTGCGTGGCCACACCCTCCAGGTCGGCGGCGAGTGCCGCGCGGCGGTCAGCGCGTACGACGAGACGCTGGCCCTCAATCCTGGCCACGAGCAGGCGCAGCTCGGACGCACCATCTGCCTCTCGTATCTCGCGCGGCACGACGAGGCGATCGCCGCCGCCTCGGTGTTGATCGACGCGGCGACGCGCAACCAGGGCGAGGCGTGGTATTGGCGGGCGTGGAACCGGCGCGAGTTGAAGGACCTCGCTGCGGCGCGCACCGACAGCGACCGTGCGAAGCAGCTGGTCTACAACACCACGGTGCTCACCCTGGCGGGCATGATCGAGTACGACCAGGACGACCTCGACGGCGCGACGCGCGACCTGCGCGAGGCGGTCGCGATTGGCCCGACGAACTGCGCGGCGCGCTGGTATCTCGCGCTGGTGCAGCTGAAGCAGACGTCGTGGGAGCCGTCAGCATCGACCTTCGCCACGGCCATGGAGTGCTACGAGCGCGGGGCCGATGACACCGAGGCTCGCAAGGCCGCGGTGCTCGCACAGAAGGACTTCGACCTCGATCCCGAGTACGTGAAGCAGCAGGTAACGGGCTTCGATGCGGCAATCGCCGAAGATCGCGCCCAGCAGAGCGCAGCCGCCTACAACGCGGCGGTCAACTACGCCCGCGCGCGCGACTACGACCGCGCCGAGCGCTACGCGGCACTCGCGGAGCGCGACGCGGCGCGAAAGCCCAGGGTCGACGACCTGAGGAAGGCCATCGAGGCCGCCAGGGCCCCACGCTGACCCGCAACAATGAGCCCGACGCGCGGCGTGAGCGGCGCCGGGTGTCGGTGGACGCGGGCGTGATCGTACAGCGTCCTCATGAATGCAGGTCCCGACCGCGGGAACCGACACCCGACGGCGCCAGCCGCGCGGCGCGACACCCGACGAGCGGCGTGAGCGGCGCCGGGTGTCGGTGGACGCGGGCGTGATCGTACAGCGTCCTCATGAATACAGGTCCCGACCGCGGGAACCGACACCCGACGACGCCAGCCGCGCAGCGCGATACAGGTGCCGGCGATCCGCTGCTGGGGTCAGGTCCTGAAAAATGCAGCAATGAAAGACGTGACCCCGCCGATCACTTCCACTCGAATAGCAGCGTCGGGGGGATCAGGAGCAGGCAGCTCAGCACGCACAGGATCACCATCAGCGGGAAGAACCAGCGGGCCCAGCGCTCCCACGGAATCTTTGCCGCGCCCAGCACGCCCATCGTCACCGCGCTCGTCGGCAGGATCGGGTTGATGAACTCGCACAACTGGAATGCATACACCGCCGTCTGACGCGTGATGCCCACCAGGTCGGCCAGCGGCGCCATGATCGGCATCGTCAGCGCCGCCTGCGCCGTGCCCGAATGGATGAAGAAGTTGATCACCGACTGGATGCCGAACATCACCTGCGCAATCACGCCCCGCGGCAGCACCGACAGCGTCCCCGACGCCGCGTAGAGCATCGTGTCGAGAATCTTCGCCTCCTGCGTGATCACCAGCAGCGCCCGCGCGCAGGCCACGATGAACACCACCCCGACCATGTCCTTGGCACCCGCCACGAACGTCCGGGCGATGCGCGACGGCCCCAGGCCGCCCGAGATGCCGAGCACCAGGCCCATCCCGAAGAACAGTACTGCAATCTGATCGATGTACCACTTCCACTGCAGGACGCCGACCACCAGCAGCACCATCGACGCCACGAAGAGCACCAGCGTCAGCACATGCCTGAACGTCCACGAGCCCGTCGCTGCCGCCGAGGGCTCGTGCTCCCCGCGCGTCGCGTCGATGTCGCGCACCGGGCTGATCGACGGATCGCGCTTCACGCGCCGCGCGTACCAGACCACGTAGCCGATCATCACCGACGTGCCGATCACCCACGTCACCAGGCGGTAGCCGAGGCCCGAGTAGAGTGGAATGCCCGCGATGCTCTGCGCGATGCCCACGGTGAAGGGATTGAAGAACGCCGCCGCGAACCCCGACGCCGCCCCCAGGAAGGGAATCGCCACGCCGACGATCGAGTCGTAGCCAAGCCGCCGCGCCAGCGGGATGAAGATCAGCACGAACGGGATGACCTCCTCGGCCATGCCGAACACCGACCCGGCCAGCGAGAAGATCACCATCAGCACCGGGATGAGCAGGCCCTCGAGATACGGCCTTGCCGAGATCGCGTCGGTGAGACGGTGGATGCTCATCTCGACGGCGCCCGTCTCCTGCAGCACCGCGAAACTTCCCCCGATTAGGAGCAGGAAGCAGATCAGCAACGCGCCGTCGAGGAACCCCTTGATCGGCGACTCGAGCATCGTCTCCGGGCCGAGGTAGACCTTGGGGACTTCCCTGTAGGTGCCCGCGACCGTGACGGTGCGCTCGCCCTCGTTCGTCTGCACGCGCACGCGCTCGTACTCGCCCGACGGCACCACCCACGACATCGCGAGCACGAGGATCACGAGCGACATCACCACGACCAGCGTGTGCGGCATGGTCAGGCGCTGCAGGAACGGCTTCTTCTCGGCAGTCATCAACGGCTCCGGTTCGGTCGTCTCGCGTGCTACTCGAACGTGCCCTTCACCACGGCCTCGCCGTCGCGCATCAGCCACCGGCCCTTCGCCACGACGCCGCGCACCTCGAGCGATGCCGGATCGAGCAGCGTGATGTCGGCGTCGAAGCCGGGGGCGACCTGGCCCTTGGTGCGCAGCTTGAGGATGCGGGCAGGATTCGACGTGATCGTCTGCAACGCCACCGACAGGTCGACCTTCTCGCGCACCACGCTCTCGCGCACCGCGCCGAGCAGGCTCGTCACGCGGCCGATGTCGAGCCTGACAAGCACGCCGTCCGCGTCGAACGCCGGCAGGCTGCCCTGCGCGTCAGAGGTGAACGTGATCTGCGTCGCGGCCACGCCCGCGTCGAGCATCCGGCGCAGCGCCTCGTGACACGGCACCTCGCCCTCCTCGATGAACGCCGGCACGGTCGAGGTCGTGAAGTCGACGTAGCCGCCGTCCTTCGCCCACGCGATGCCTTCCTCGAACAGCCACGGATTGCGGTTGATGTGCGTCGGCAGGAACTGCGTGCGGGGAATCTCGGTCTCGGCGACCGCGCGCCGCAGCAGGTCGAGCCCGCGCTTGCTGTCGCCGAGGTGCATGTTCACGACGCCGGCCTTTCCCGACAGGATGCCGCCGCGCCGTGCCTCGGCCACGAGGCGCACGAACTCCTCGAACGTCGGCTGCGTCGAGCGGTGGTCGGAGATCGCCACTTCGCCCACGCCGATCACCTTGTCGATCAGGATCAGGTCGCGCTCGATGCTGCCGGTGAGCGTCTGGACGGGCACCGCGTAGTGCCCCGTCCACGTGTAGGTCGTGATGCCTTCCTCGTCGAGCCCGCGGGCCTTGGCGAGCAGGCCGGCCGGATGCCGCGTGATGCCGTCGGTGCCGAGGCAGCCGACGATCGTGGTCACCCCGCCGCGGATGGCATCCGACAGCAGCAGTTCGGGCGTGCGCGTGGCGAATCCGCCCTCGCCGCCACCGCCGGTGATGTGGACGTGGCCGTCGATGAAGCCGGGCGTCGCGATCAGGCCCGCGGCGTCAACGACCTCGCAATACTCGCCCGGCCTGGCCAGTTGGTCGCCGACGTGGACGATGCGTCCCCCGGCCACCAGGATGTCGGTGCGGCCGGTGTGCGAGGGCGCGTAGAGGTCGACGTTCTTCAGCAGCAGCATGTGCATGTGCGGTGTCGGCGCGGCACGGCCGCGTCGTCCTTCGAGTGCGCCGCCCCGGGGACGGCGGAAGTGCCCGGACGCCGCCCGCCTGCGGTGCGGCCGCGGCGCGTCGCCGGGGAGCCACCAGCGCGGGCTCAGCGTCCGAGACGCATCACCGTGCGGCCGTCGAGGTTGAACTGCGCGCCTGCGCGGAGGATGTGCATCCGCAGGTCGGATCCCCGAAGCCCGTGGCCCGCGGCGTCACGGACGGCGGTCGCTTTCGCCGCGTCGATCACGAGCACCGGGCCATCGCCCACGACTTCGAACGTCCGATCGGGCTTGACCCAGGTGGCTGTCTCTTCGTCGATAGCGATGCCCAGCAGCGTGGGCCGCTCGAGGACGAGGCTGATCAGCCGGTTGTGGCGCCGCCGGCGCATGAAGTGCTGATCGACAATCGCATCGTCGAGGAAGCCGAGGCCGTCGGCGGTGACGACATTGTCTGACTCGATCGACTGCCAGTTGTCGTCCTTCTTGTAGGGCCGGCGCTCGTCGCCCGTGATCATCACCCGGCTCATCACCGCCGCGCCCGCGCTCGTGCCCGACATCACGGCGCCGCCGCGATACAGGTCGTGCAGGCGCCGCTCGAGCCGCGTGCCATGCAGGACGGCCATCAACCGGGCCTGGTCGCCACCCGAAAAGTACACGCCGGTCGCGCCCTCGGTCTGCCGCAACACCGCGTCCGTGTCGGCGCCGGCGCGGTCGGTCCCGACGACCGTGACCTTGCCCAGGCCAAGGGCCCTGAACTCGGCTTCGAGCTCAGGGCCCGTCTCGGGCACCTCGCTCGCCTGCGGAAACACCAGCAGCGATCCCTTGTCGCCACCCGCGAGGCGAGCGATCAGCTGCATGATCTCGGGCGGACGGTTCCCGCCACCGATGATGACGAGATGACCGCGTGCCGTCTGTCCGACGGCCGGGACGCTTGCACCAGCGAGCAGGACGAATGAACCGAGAACCAGGGCGAGAACGCGACGCATGCGACACATCCTATACCGGGTACTGTCGCGCTGCTGACGACCGCGGGCCGTGGGCACCGGGAACGCGAGGCCTGGGGAACGCCGACCGGATCCACTCCGGCCGTCGCACGACCGGCCACGTGCGGCCGTGGCTGCCTCAGGGGCGGGAATCCCCGTCCGGCGAGACAGACGACACCCCGCCCAGCAGCCGCTGCCGCTCCTCGAGCGGCAGGTCGTCGAGCCAGTTGTCGCCGAACAACTCTGACGGATGCGGTGTCCTGATGGTACCGTTGCCGCAGGCCAGGTCGTCGGCGCGGCAGTACAGGTCGCAGCCCCAGCAGATGCGGTCGGGATGGCGGGGATGGAGCAGGGCGCGCTTCATGGAGCGGATCGGGCACGCATGTGCCCCCTGGAAGTATAGCAGTCTCACGCCCGCGCCCCGACGACATGCCACGGCCATGCGACTGACGAGTTGACGTCCCGATGCCCACCACGCGCACGCGCCTGCTCGTCTGCACGGCTGTCGCCGTCACGGCCTTCGTGCGCCTGGGCGTCGCTCCGACCTACAAGCCCATCGAACAGCGTCAGCTGACGACGGCGGCCCCTGCTGGCCCAGTATCGTTCGACGGACTCTGGCGCCTGTCGTCGGCGGTGGTCGAGGGCATCGTCGAGAAGGTCGATGCGGTTGAGCCGGCGCGGAGCCGCGTCACCGTCCGCCTGGTCGAGATCTACCGGGACGACGCGCGCGTCAGCGCGCCCGGGGGCGAACTCCAGGTGTTCATGGCCGGCGCGCTGACCGACCGGGGTGCTTACATCGAGGCCGTCGAGGACCCCTCGGCGCCGCTGCTTCGGCGGAATCAACGCGCCATCCTGTTCCTGCGGCGCGCCGGCCTCGCCCGCACGTTCGACCTCGCGACCGGGTCGCACGACTCGCTGTACCTCATCGACGGCGCGGCCGTGGCGTCGCACGGGCGCAGCGCGCTCGCCCGCCGGCTCGCCGAACAGTCGCACGGCGAGTTCGCAGCACTGCTGCGCGCGATGCGTCGCGCCGGCCGCTGAGGCCCGGCGCGGCCGCCGCGCCAGACGAGGCCCGCTCGTTTCGCCGCACCGACCGACACCCGCGATGTGCGCGGCCCCGGGTTGAGTAGAATGGGGACTCCCATGGATCGCGCCCTGTTCATCTCGATCGCGACGGCCGCTGTGTGCCTGGGTGGCGCGGTCGCCTGGCTGGCACAGGGGCACGCCGGAGGCCCTGCCCACATGAGTGACACCGAGACCTTTGAGGTGATGAAATCCGACGCGGAATGGCG
>JAEUQQ010000407.1 GCA_016789685.1 Acidobacteriota bacterium
CCGGGTGCACCTGACGTCGCCCATGGTCGCGGCGCGGCTGCTGCTGGGCCTGGGCCGGCGGCAGCGCGAGATCCTCGACTGGCTGAAGTTTCCCGCCAGCGAGACCGTGCGGCGCATCGTGCGCAAGATCGACCACTCGGCGCTCGGCGTGGCGTCGTTGCGCGCGTTGCGCGGGCACCTGGCGGCACCGGCCTGCCGGAAGCGACTGGCGCACCTGCCCCGCATCACGCGGACGGTGATGCAGATCGCCGCGAACGGCGCCAGCCCTCACGTGTCGCCAGCGCTGCTGCGGC
Organism: Acidobacteriota bacterium; assembly: GCA_016789685.1. Classification (GTDB taxonomy): domain Bacteria; phylum Acidobacteriota; class Vicinamibacteria; order Vicinamibacterales; family JAFNAJ01; genus JAEUQQ01. The sequence continues at coordinate 294 of JAEUQQ010000407.1, forward strand.
AGATTGCCGACGGCGCCGTCGCTCGCGCCGCCTCGCTGCCGCGCCTGCTGACCGACACGCTGCGCATGTGGCGGATGGCGCGTCCCGACGTCCCCCTTCCGACGTTCCACAGCGCGCGGCGGATCGCCGACGAACACCACCGGCTGGCCACCGGGGTCAACTGGATCGAACTCGAGGCGCTGCAGGGCGACCTGCCCGCGCCTCCGCTTGCGGGCACCGACAGCATCGTGCCGATCACGAGCACGGCGATGCTGTGCGACGAGGGCACCGCGCAGCGGAACTGCGTCGCGTCGTGCGCGGCGCAGATCCGGCGCAAGCGGCTGTTCGTCTATCGCGTGCTGGCGCCGTCACGGGCCACGCTGTCGATCTCGAAGCGTGCGGGCCGATGGCGGATCGACCAGCTCGAGGCCGCCGACAACGTCGCGGCGCCGCGCGCGACGCGAGCGGCCGTGCAGGCCTGGCTCAGGGATGCCGAGGCCGCCGCCAGCCCCGCCACACCACCGCAGCCGCGGTGAGGGCCGCTGCCCAGAGCGCGAGCGGCGACCACGTGTAGATCGGGTAGGGGTAGGCGTGGCTCGCGAACGGACGTGACACGCCGTCACCCACGCGTGCGGCCGCGTCGCGGTGCTGCTGAGGCGGCCAGCGGTGCCCGGTCGTCGAGATGTACGACGGCGTGTCGAGCACGACCGCGAAGTGCCGCTCGAGGATCGTGTTCTCGTGCCATGCGGTCACGGCATCGCCGTTCGTCCATGCCGTGTTGCGCGCCTGCACGTGCTGCAGCCCCTCGGTCATGTACTGGTCTTCACGCGACCATCGGTCGGGGCGTACCAGCGGCGGGGTGATCTGCCACCGGGCCTCGCGGTCGCGCGCCAGCCGCGCGAGCGTGCCGGGTGTGTAGCGCGAGACGAACGACACGTGCCCATCTCGCACCTCGACCCCGAGGTGCACCGCGTGGATGAATGCGGCGAGCGCGAGGATCACCACGGCGAGCATCCGGCGCGTTCGTCGGGTGGCGTGCGGCGACCACCCGGCATACGGTGCCGCTGGCGCGATGGCCTGGCTCGCCATCACGCCGCAGAGGATGGCGACGCCGTTGAGCCACACGTCGCGCAGTTCGCCCACGCGCGCGGGCAGGAACCACTGGTAACCCTCTTCGGCGATGCCGGCGATGAATGCCGCCAGGGCCGTGAGCGTCACCGCCGATCCGTCGTCGAGGTGTCGCCATGCCAGGTGGAAGAGCAGCGTGATGACGCCGTACTGCACGAAGTGGAACGTCTCGACTGCACGAATCGAGGGGTCACTGCTGCCCGTCCACGCGACGTACCCCGCCGCGACGAGGACGGCGGTGCCGAGCAGCGCGAGGCGCCTGCCGCGGCGTGCATGCTGGCGCAACAGGCTTGCCGCGATCGCACCAGCCACTGCCAGGCCAACGACCGCGTAGACGATCGCCGAGAACAGTGAGGGGAACGCGCGCCGCAGCCAACTCCGTGCTTCGCCGACGAACGGGGCCGCGAGCACCAGCGCACACGTGACGAGCACGGCGACGACGAGCCGTCGCCTGATGGCCGAGGTGTCGTGCCGTGGATTCGAGGACGTCAGCGGCGGAGTCACGGTGTGCGTCGGGGGGTGTCGTGCGGATCCGCCTGTATCAGCCGCCGAGGCTCTCGATGTCGCCGAGGTCTTTCAGGCGTCCTGTGGCGCGCTTGTTCCTGATGAAGTCGTCGCGTCCGATGACGCCGACCGAGACACTCCCGAACTGCACGAGGATCCGCCGCGGCCAGACGTCGGCGAACTCCACGCCTGAGAGCTGCGTCAGCACGTCGATTCTCACCGGAGGCAGGCCCATCTGGAACACGATGCCCGGGCGTGCGAAGTCGGCCTCGGCCACGTCTGTCAGTGGTGCGCCGAACGCAGCGAGGGCGGCGATCACGCGGGGGGCGTTCTCGGCACTGGCCTCGATCCAGACGTCGAGGTCGCCCGTCGCGCGAGGGCGTCCCCATACCGCCAGCGCATACGCGCCGACGACGACGAACCTGACGTCATGGTCGTTGAATGCGCGCAACAGATCGAGGAAGTCCTCGTTCATCGGGATAGTCACCACGCTGGCGCCAGAGCTGCTCGCTCAGTGTCCAGGCCAGGTCGATACGTGTGTCAACGGGCAGCGAGCGCCAGTACGCGGCGTCGGCGGCGTCGTGATCGTCACGGCTCCTGAAGATGCGCACCTGCATGCGCGACCGTCGCGCGTCAGTCGGAGTCACCGCGTCAATTATGCCGGATCCCGACGGTCTGCCGGTCCCGGCCTTTCGCGGCGCCGCCAGCGGCAGTATGCTGGGCGTTGGACGTGGCGGATTGTGTCTGCCGCCGCGCCCGCTCTCCTCGAGGAGGCAGGTCGATGAGCATCCTGCAGAAGGTCCTCGGGCCGGCGTCGAAGTACGATCGCCGACTCCCCTACGACTACGAAGCCAGCGTTGCCGTCGCGGGCGTGCCCGGGATGGTCAACCACTTCTTCTGCGACACGCTCTGCGGGTTGCTCGAGCGATTGGCCGACGAGCGCGTCGCACCTGCGGAAGTGACGATCGTCGAGAACCACCGCGAGGGTGCGGTGCCCATCCTGGTCGAGCACTGCGTCGGAGCAGACGGTGCATGGCTGCGCCGGCCAGAGGCGTGCCGGTCGTTCGCGCAGCACTACCCGGGGCACGAAAAGGCGGGACGCTGCTGCTATCGCGACCGCAGCCGCGAGTCGGTGGGGACGTACATGGAGTACGACCCGCCGCGATCACAGCACCATTGACCTGCGCCCGCAGGTGTCTCGGCTGGCGCACGTCGCTCAGCTAGCTGCGCAGCCCCGTCCAGAGGAACCAGCCACCCATGGCGAGGATGAAGAGCTGCGACATGCGGTTCACCAGGGCGCGGTTCCGTGCGAGCAGCTCGTCGGCCAGCGAGAGCCCGAGCAGCGCCGGCGCCGTGCCCAGGCCGAAGACCGCCAGCGCGCCGGCACCGTCGAGCGCACCACCGCGCGCCACGGCGGCGATCACGGCAGAGTAGAGCAGGCCACACGGCAGCAGGCCAAGGAACAACCCCGTCGCGAACGGATGGCCGGGCACGCGCCCCTTGAGTGCGCCGGCGACACGCGCGAACAGGCTGCCTCCGGTGTGGAGGCCCGGGAACAGGTTCGACAGCGCCGCAAGCGCAGAGACGATGAGCACGAGGCCGGCGATGATGGCGGCCGCGCGCTGCAGGCCAAGCAGCGTCCCCGCCAGCTCGACGACGCCACCGAGGGCGCCGGCGAGCGCGCCGAGCGCCGCATACGTCGTCACCCGACCGGCGGTGTACCAGAGTTGTGCCGTGAGAGCGGCCGCGCGCCCCGCGCCGGGCGCGACGTAGCGCCGCGACACAAAGAGCACGAAGGGCGAGCACATCCCGACACAGTGGCCGAAGCCGCCGAGCAGGCCGAGCGTCAGGAATCCGAGCAGGTCGATGGTCTGGATCACGTCGCGGCCTGCACGATACCGTACCGCGCCACCGTGCCGCGCGAACGACTGAAGGCGGCGGTCGTCATCCACGG
>JAEUQQ010000048.1 GCA_016789685.1 Acidobacteriota bacterium
ACTCGTGGTACAGCTGTCGCGCCACGGCCTGCGTCTCGATCTGCGTGAACATGTACCAGTCGCGGTTGTTGTCGTGGCCGATGTAGTGGTGGTACAGCTCGGGCTGCGTCGTGGTCTCGAACGGCGTGCCGAGCTGCTTCCGGTACCAGTCCACGACGATGTCGATGCCGTCGGGGTTGAGGTGCGGCATCAGCAGCAGGATGACGTTGTCGCGGATCCGGCGCGCCTCGTCTGACTCGTCGGTCACCATCCAGTGCGCCAGTTCAGGGACGTGGTGCGAGTTGGCGATCTCGCTCGAGTGCATGCCGCCGTCGATCCAGACGATGGCCTTGCCTTCCTTGGCGAGGGCGCGCGCCTCCGCCTCGTTGACGCCGGTCGTGAGTGCCAATCGCCGCGCGATCGCCTTGTAGCGGGCTCGCTGCTTCAGGTTGGCCTCGCTCGAGATGATCGCCAGCAACATGGGCTTGCCCAGGACGGTCTTGCCGATTTCCTCCACGACGATCCGGTCTGAGGCCGCATCGAGCTTGCGGAAGTAGTCGACATCCTGGTCCCACGTGAACAGCTTGTAGTCGTCGCCGGGAACGAAGCCGAAGACATCCCTGGGCGCAGGAACGCTGGCCCGGGGTGACGCGGCCGTCGTGCGCTGCGCGGTCAGGGTGACGCCCGACGGCAGCTGCAGGGCGAGAACGATGGCCAACACGGCGAAGCGCGGCAGTCGTGCCATGACAGGCTCCTGGCTGATGAGATGGCGAGTGTGGCGCGGTTGTATCACACCTTGAGCCCGGCACCGCTGCGTGCAGACCGATACCTGTGCGCCCCGGAGCCCCTGCGCGCCATCACCGCGTGGAGCGCACCCGGTATAGAGTCATCCGGTGCACAACCCCGTTGGTGAGTCGTCGCGCTCGCGCCTGCACCCGGTCGTCGCCCGGCTGGCGGTGACGCATTTCGGCGTCGACTGGTTCTCGAACTCGCTGGCGCCGCTGCTGCCGGTGCTCGTGCCTCGACTTGGGCTCTCGCTTGCCGGGGCCGGCACGCTGACGATGGTGCTGCAGCTCTCGTCGAGCGTGGCGCAGGTCCTGTTCGGCGGGTTGGCGGATCGCGGGTATGCGAAGGCCCTCGTGGTGGGCGGGGCCGTGACGACGGTGATCTGCCTCGGGATGCTGGGCCAGAGCGGATCCTGGGCGGCCCTGGTGGCCGCGCTCGTATGCGGCGGCCTTGGCGTTGCCGCGTTCCATCCGGCAGGCGCGATGCTCGCGCACCGCTACAGCCAGGGGCGTCCGGGATATTCGATGGCGGCGTACGTCACGGCGGGCACGCTGGGGTTCGCGGCGGGTCCGATCGCCGTCGCCACGGTCGCGGATCGGTTCGGGGTCGCCTCGACGGCGTGGCTCATCGTGCCGGGCCTTGCCGTGGTCGGCATCGCGCTGGCGCGCCTCCCAAGCTTCGCGCCGACGACGTCGCGTCCGCGCGGGGCGTTCGGGTTCGCGGCGTTGCGTCCCTACGCGCGACCGCTGACGCTGCTGTACTTCCTGGTCGTCATCCGGGGATTCGTGAGCGCGTCGGTGACGACGTTCGTGCCGGTCCTGCTTGCACGCCGTGGGGCGAGCGTGACGCTGGCGGCGGCTGGCGTGGCGTCGTACTTCGCCGGCGGCGGGCTCGGCGGGTTCTTCGGGGGATCGATGGCCGACAACATCGGGCATCGGCGCGTCATCCTGATGTCGATGCTGCTGCCCGTGCCGTTTCTCGTGGCGGCGCCGCTCGTGCCGCCGTCGCTGACGCTCGTGGCGCTCGCCCTGGCGGGCTTCTTCCTGCAGTCGACCCTGCCCGTAAATGTCTCGTTCGGCCAGTTGATTGCGCCGGTGAGCGCGGCCACGGTCGCGTCGCTGCTCATGGGCTTCGCGTGGGGTCTCGGGGGACTGCTGGTGCCGATGACGGGCGTCATCGCGGATCGTGCGGGGCTCGAGGCGACGATGATCGGGCTGGGCCTGGTGCCGCTGCTTGGCGTGGCGCTGGCGTGGCCGCTGCCGCGGCAAGTGCGGTGAGCCGTGGCGTCGACACGTGTGCCGTGTGTCATGGCGAGCCTGGGCGCCAGAGGTGACGATGCGTGACATGCCGTTGGCGTTGGCGTGGTTCCTGGGCAGCATCTTCATGCTCGCCGGTGTCCTGGGCGGGTGGGTGCTGCGCCGCGCGGGGCGGCGCCACGCCGCGTCACTTGCCGAACGCGTCGACGTCCAGGGTCACGTGGCCCGTTACAGGTCCGAAGTTCTCGACGACATCGGCCTGCCCGGTTGCGTCGTCGAGTATGCGTTCGGTGGGCAACG
>JAEUQQ010000432.1 GCA_016789685.1 Acidobacteriota bacterium
GGGTTCCGCGACATCCGCGGCTACGGGGCGATGTACCGCGACTTCCTGGCGGCCATCCGCGAGGGCCGGGCGCCCGAGATGAGCCTCGAGCGGGCCATCGAGGACCAGGCGCTGATGGACCAGGTGTATGCCACGATAGCCGCCGATGCGGGCGGCGGTTCCACGCCCGAGGTGCCGCACGCCGTCCAGGCGCGCACGCACGGGCTCTAGCGGGTACGACGTTCCTCGATGCACACCGAACGCTTCGACATCATCATCATCGGCAGTGGCGCCGGCGGCGGCACGCTGGCGTACGCCCTGGGGGGCACGCCCGCGCGCATCCTCGTGGTCGAGCGCGGCGAGCCGGTGCCGCAGGAAGCCGAAAACTGGGACCCGGCGGCGGTCTGGAAGCACCTGCGGTATCGCACCGACGAGCGCTGGCTCGATGAGCGCGGCGAGTTCACGCCGTACACGCACTACTGCGTGGGCGGGAACACGAAGTTCTGGGGCAGCGTGCTCTACCGGCTGCGCCGCGAGGACTTCGGCGAGATCGCGCACGTCGATGGCGTGTCGCCGGCCTGGCCGATCTCGTACGAGACGCTCGAGCCCTACTACGCGCGCGCCGAGCGGCTCTACCAGGTGCATGGGCGCCACGGCGACGACCCGACGGATCCGCCACGGTCGACGCCGTTCCCGCATCCGCCGGTGCCGCACGCCGAGGGCATGGCGGCGATCGTCGATCGCCTGCGCGGTTTCGGGCTGCATCCGTCGCCGCTGCCGCTCGGGGTCATCGATCCCGGCGTGCCCGGCGGCTGCGTGCTGTGCAACACGTGCAACTCCTTTCCCTGCAGGCTGCACAAGAAGAGCGACGCCGAGGTCTGTTGCGTCGAACCCGCCGTCGCGCGGCCGAACGTGACGATGTGGACGGGGGCGACGGCACGGCGGCTCCTCACCGACGGGCCGGGCCGGTCGGTCACGGCCGTCGAGATCGAGCGCCGCGGCGAGGTCGTGCGCGTCGAGGCGTCGCTGGTGGTGGTGGCGTGCGGGGCCGTGAACTCGGCAGCGCTGCTGTTGCGCTCGGCCAACGGGGCCCATCCCGATGGCCTCGCCAACTCGTCGGGCCTGGTGGGCACCCGCTACATGGCGCACCTGGCGACCATGATGCAGGGCTTCCATCCGTTCGAGAAGAACGAGACCGTGTTCCAGAAGACCGTGGCGATCAACGACTACTACCTCGCCGGGCCGGGCATGCCGTATCCGCTCGGCCAGATCCAGTCGCAGGGCCGCACGCACGGCGTGATGGCGCAGATCGTCGTGCCGTGGATTCCGCTGTGGGCGTACGAGGCCTGGGTGGCGCGCGGGGTCGACTGGCTCGTCATGACCGAGGACCTGCCGCGACCAGACAACCGCGTGACGGTCGGCGCCGACGGGCGCATCCGCCTGCAGTACCGGCCCAACAACGTGCAGGCCCACCGGCAGCTGGTGGCCGAGGCGATGCGCGTGCTCAAGCGGCTGGGCGCGTGGATCGTCATCAAGCACTCGCACAAGAACAAGAACACCACGCACCAGTGCGGCACGCTGTGCTTCGGCACGGACCCGCGCACGTCGGTGCTCGACACGTTCTGCCGCACGCACGACATCGACAACCTGTTCGTGGTCGACGCCTCGTTCTTCCCCTCGTCTGCGGCCGTCAATCCCGGCCTGACGATCGCGGCCCAGGCGTTGCGCGCCGCCGACCACATCATCGACACGCACCTCTCGTGAACCGGAGCCTCCCGTGAAAGCACGATCGTTCAGCCACGTCGGCCTCACCGTGTCGGACTTCAACGCGGCGGTGAAGTTCTACTCCGGGATCTTCGGCTGCCCGCTGGTCGGGGTCGCCGATACGCCGCCGGAGCGCGTGAAGGCGTTCTTCGGCGTTGCGGGCGACGCCCCGACGTGCAAGATCGGCTGGATTCGCGTGCCGGGCGGTGGCGTGCTCGAGATCTTCGCCTTCGAGCCCGCGCAGCCGGCCGTCACGATCCCGTGGAACCGGATCGGCCTGACGCACTTCTCGTTCAACGTGCGCAACCTGCAGAAGTGGCACGACTACCTGTCGGGCCAGGGCGTCGAAATCGTGAGCCGGCCCGAGCGGTCGCCGCGCGGGCACTCGTTCTTCTTCGTGCGCGACTTCGACGGCAACCTCATCGAACTGATGGACCTCGGCTACATGTACCACGTGCTCGGCTGGCTCGGACCGCTCGGCGGCTGGATCTTCCGCCGGGGCATGTACAAGCAGTACTACACGTAGGACGCGCCTGGCCCGCGAGGCTCCTGCCCGATGCCGACGATCTACCAGTTGAAACCCGCGTTCCAGGGGCTGCTGCGCCCGGCCATGCGGGCGCTCGCCTCTGCGGGCGTGACGCCGAACGCCGTGACGCTCGTGGCCGTGGCCGGCTCGGCCTTCGTCGGCGCCCTGGTGGCCACGCACCCCGATGGGCCGCGGTGGTGGCTCCTGCTGCCTGCGTGGCTGTTCGTGCGCATGGCGCTGAACGCCATCGACGGCATGATGGCGCGAGAACTTCAGCAGACGTCACGGCTCGGGCTCGTGCTCAACGAGGTCGGTGACGTCGTGGCCGACACGGTGCTGTTCCTGCCGCTGGCGGTGCTGTGGCCCGCAGCGGCATGGAGCGTCACCTGGTTCACCATTGCGGCGATCCTCAGCGAGTTCTGCGGCGTGCTGGGCGTGGTGCTCGGCGGCGCGCGCCAGTACCAGGGGCCGGTGGGGAAGAGCGACCGCGCGTTCCTCGTGGGCCTGCTGGGCCTTGTCGCCGCCGTCGCGCCCGACACGCGCGCCTGGTGGCCGATGGTCTGCTGGGTGGCCACGGCTGGCGTGATCCTGACCTGTGTGCATCGCGTGCGCGGCGCGCTCCGGTAGGCGCCGCGCTGTGGACTCCCCCTGATTGCCCGAGGCGCCATGCCCGACATCACTGCACTCGCCCCCGACACGCAGGCCATCGTCCGGACGGCCGTCTACGTGTTCGCGCTCCTCGTGGTCTCGACGGCGGCGTGGGCGGCGCTGAAGGTCAGCGCGCCGGCGCGCGACTGGTCGGAACTCGGCAACCGCATCAAGGCGTGGTGGTACATGGCCGCGCTGTTCTTCGTGGCCGTGGGCGTGTCGAACGTTGGCGCCACCGTGCTGATCGCGCTGCTCAGTTTCTGGGCCATGAAGGAGTACGTCACGCTGCTCGA
>JAEUQQ010000465.1 GCA_016789685.1 Acidobacteriota bacterium
GACGGTGCGGACCGCGTCAACCAGCCCCACCCCGGCCTGGTCGCGCCGCGAGAACGCCACCAGTTCGCGCACCATGGCCGCCGACTTCGCGGCCTGCGCACCGATCCGGCCCACCTTGTCGAGCACGTCGGCCGGCAAGTCGCCCCGCGCCGACAGCATCTCGACCAGCCCACCCACGACCTGCAAGGCGTTGTTGAGTTCGTGCGCCACGTTCGGCAGGACCATGCCCGTGGTCGTCATCCGGTTGAGGAACGCCAGTTCGTCGAGGCTCATCGGGCGACCGGCCACATCGACGGTGAGGCCGTGATCCTCCGGCGGCAGTCCGGCGTCCAGGCCGGGGCTTGACGGGGACTCGAAGGGTTCTGACACGCGTGCCTCTCTGGCCGCCTTCGCCACGTGAGCGGCGGCGGCCTCTGGATGTGCGCGTACCGCGCACGCGATTCAAGGTACCGGTACCTGCGCCGATTTAACCGGACGGCGGAGGCGAGACCGTCCGCCGAACACGGGCCAGTTTACAACCCTGGAGTCGCCATGCGTTTCCTCGTGGTCGATGATTCGTCGACGATGCGCCGAATCGTCATCAACACGCTCAACAAGCTCGGGCAGCACGAGTGCCTCGAGGCCGGCAATGGACGAGAAGGCCTCGAGAAGCTCCAGCAGGGCCCGGTCGACATGATCATCACCGACTGGAACATGCCGGAAATGACCGGCATCGAGTTCATTCGGGCAGTACGCGGCATGGATGGCTTCGCCTCGGTGCCCGTGCTCATGGTGACGACCAACGCGGCCAAGGACGACATCGTCGAAGCCCTCCGCGCAGGCGTCAACAACTACGTCGTCAAGCCCTTCACACCCGACACGATCAAGGAAAAGATCGACGCGGTGCTGACAGCCAAGTGAACTGGCGACAGCCGTCGACCCACCGGCGCGAGCGGAGCGCCACGGGCCCATCGACGTTCGGTCCGCGAGGAGTACTGCCGTGAGCGAAGCGCTCGTCACCAAGCTGGTCGAGGCGACCCACGAGGTCTTCGAGACCATGGTCTTCCAGACGCTCGACCAGGGCGAGCCCCTGCCCGATGCGCAGGGTGCCCCAAAGTCGAACGTTGTCGGCACCGTGGGTTTTGCCGGCTCCGCCAGCGGTCTCGTGGCGTTCTACAGCACGCTCGACGCCGCCAAGGCCATCACCGGCGCCATGCTGGGCATGGAACCCGGTGAGGTCAACGGCGAGATCCCGGACGCCATCGGCGAAATCACCAACATGATCGCCGGGTCGTTCCGGACCAAGATGGCGACCGAGGGTGACGCCTGGGCCATCTCGGTGCCGACGGTCACGATGGGCAGCGACTTCTACATCAAGCCGTTCTCGAATGGGCGACGCATCCTGCTGCCCTTCCGCATGAACGACAACGACGTCTACGTCGAACTGATCCTGACCAAGCAACGCTAGCCGGCGATGCGCCACCAGCGGTGGCCCGCTCGATCGGGCCACGCCGGCGGCCAGTCTCGCAGGGGAACACCGTGGGAATGCCGCTACCAGCAGAGATGCCGGACGCCGACGCGCCGATTGTGGACTTCGCCTGGCTCGACGGCGATCACTCGCTGGCCGTGCCGATGCTGCCTGCGGTGGCGCACCGCGTCATCGAGCTCACGTCCGACCCGGACGTGCCGCTGCCGACGCTGTCGAACCTCGTGGCGAAGGACCAGGTCCTGGCGGCACGCGTCCTCGGCCTGGCCAACTCGGCCTACTCGGCGCCGATGCAACCGATCACCACCGTCACCGAAGCCGTCGTCCGCCTCGGCATCGCGGCGGTGCGGAACGTCGTGGTCACGGTTTGCTTTGCCTCGCGCATGCACGACCCCGCGATCTACGGAAGCCTGGGCCGCGACCTGGTCGACCACGCCATCGGGACGGCCTATGTCGCCCGACTGCTGGCCGAACACGCGCGCACGAATCGTGACGAGGCGTTCCTGTTCGGGTTGGTGCACGACATCGGCAAGCTCATCATCCTCAAGCTGGCCCACGACCATCAGAAGCAGCACCGCACCTCGATCGCGCCGGCCATCATCGATCTGGCGGTCGTGGAGCGGCACGCGGCCATGGGCGCGCTCGCCCTCCGCCGCTGGAAGCTGCCCGAGTCGCTCGACGAACCCATCATGTACCACCACGACTTCCAGTCGGCCCCGCTCCGACGCAAGGAAGCCGCCGTCTGCTACGCGGCCAACCTGCTGGCACACCGCTACGGATTCGGGTGCAGCCGCAGCGATGTCGAGATCCTGGGCGACCCGGTCGCCGCCGAACTGCAGCTCGACGAAGCCTGGCTCGCGGAAATCGACGCCAGGGCACCGGGCCTGGTGAACGTCGCCAAGCAGTTCCTGAACTGAGGCGGGCGCCGGCTACTAGGCGTCGAGGACTTCGCGCAACCGCCGCACGAGGATGTCGAGCGAGAACGGCTTCTGCAGGAACGCCGCCCCAGCCGACAGCACCCGCGGGTCGCCAATCGCCTCGTCGGCATAGCCCGACACGAAGATCACCTTCATGTGCGGCCGTTGCGGAAGAATCCGCTCGGCCAGTGCCGGCCCGCCCATCTGCGGCATGATGACGTCGGCAATCAGCGCGTCGATGGGTTCGTCGTAGGCTTCGGCGACCTGCAGCGCCTCGGCGCCGTTGCCGGCGACGAGGACCTTGTAGCCGTGCCCCGCCAGCCACTCGCAGATCAACTCCCTGACGCTCTCCTCGTCTTCGACCAGCAGCAGCGTTTCGCGCCCGCGCGGCGTCGCCGACGGTTCAGGCCGGCGCGTCTCGATCGTATCGACCGGTTCGTCCACGCGCGGCAGGTAGATGCGCACGCGAGTGCCGAGGCCGACTTCGGAATCGACCCAGATGTAGCCCTCACTCTGCTTGACGATGCCGTACACCGTCGACAGGCCGAGCCCGGTGCCCTTTCCCGCCGGCTTGGTGGTGAAGAACGGTTCGAACACGTGCAGCCGCGTCTCGGCGTCCATCCCGCAGCCCGTGTCACTCACCGCCAGCAGCACGTACGGCCCCGCCTTGATCGCGAACGCCTCGCGCTGGTCGGCCTCGGTCAGGGTGACGTTGCGCGTCTCGATCGTCAGCGTTCCACCGTCGGGCATCGCGTCGCGCGAATTGACCGCCAGGTTCATGAGCACCTGTTCGAGCTGGGCGTGATCGGCCTTGATGGGAGCCAGGTCGCCCGCGAGTGCGGTTTCGAGCTCGACGTCTTCACCAATCAGGCGCCGCAGCAACTGCTCGATATTGGTGACGACGACGTTGAGCTGGATGACTTTCGGCTGCAGGACCTGCTGACGCGAGAACGCCAGCAACTGGCGCGTCAGGGCGGCCGCCCGATCACCGGCACGCTTGATCTCCTCGGCATTGTGGTGCAGCGGATCGGCGTCCGGCAGCCGCTGCAGCAGGATCTCGGTGTAGCCCCCGATCGCCTGGACGAGGTTGTTGAAGTCGTGCGCGATGCCGCCCGCAAGCCTCCCGATCGCCTCCATCTTCTGGACGGCCTGGAGCTTCATCTGACTCTGGAGCAGATCCTGTTCGGCCGTCCGCCGGTCGATGACGCTCGCGAAGATGTTGGCCAGCGCCTGAAGAAAGTGCAGGTCCTCTGACTTGAACACGCGCGGCCCGTCAGAGAACGCCGCCAGGATGGCCTGCGCGCCGCCCGCGCCAGGCACAGCGACGGCCGCCCCGCTCGTCGCACCGTGCTGAGCCAGGAACGTGAGGCCTCCGTTCGACGTCAGCCACGCGGGTGCATCGTCGATGACCGGAGTGCCGTGCTGAAGCACCCGCGCGACCGCTGGCGCGCGCCGCGCGTGCTCGAGGCAGGCGCCAACCACTCCGGCGTCCCAACCCGTCCCGGCCCGCACGAGCAGCAGGTCGCCCGACGGCAAGGGCTCGAGCAGCACCGCGAAGCTGACACCGAGCCCGCCCGCCGCCGCCCGGGCGCCCTGGTCGAACAGCGCCTCGAGGTCGCGACTCGCAAAGCCCTGCTCGCTGAGCTCCGCGATCGCATCGAGTTGCCTGGCGCGCGCCGTCAGCTCCCGCTCGGCCCTCACGAGGCGCGCTTCGGTCTCGGTGAACCGGAGCGTGCGCTCGATGTCGGTGGCGGTGACCGCGGCCGAGGCACCCGGGCCACAGGCAATCGGATGGAGGGCGCGGAACCGCTCGTCTGCGATCGGCTCGTCGAGCACGAGCCAG
>JAEUQQ010000485.1 GCA_016789685.1 Acidobacteriota bacterium
CTCCGCCCGCCTCGAGCGCGTTGGTGATCACCCGATCGGCTGCGGCCAGCAGCAGGTCGTTCCAGGTGGCAAACCCGGGGTCCAGGAGGTGCAGCGGGCGCACCGATACCAGCGCCCACAGCGGCCCTTCTCCGCCTCGACCGGCCGTCGGCGAGTAGTCGGCGTCGAGCGCGCGGATCCGGTCGAGCAGCGGCGCAAAGGCCAGTTCGCCCGCGTGCGCGCGGAACTCGCGCACGAGGCGGTACGCGGCAGAGTCGGTTGATGCGCGCCCCGACCAGGTCTCGGTGACGACCCGTCGCAGCTCGGCCCGGGCGTCGGTGAGCGTGCCGGCCTGTTCGGCTTCGCGCAACGACGACAGCAGGAGGTCGCGCCACCTCGCCAGGAAGAGCGCCCGGTCGTCGAGGTGCACCCGCATCATGTCGGCCATCGTGGCCCGCTCGACCGCCGACAGGCCTTCGCCGATCTGGCGCGCGCGTGCGCCGATGTCGTAGCCACCGTCGCCGATGGCCTGCAGCGCCGCCCCGTCGACGAGGCGGTTGTTCGCGGTGACGATCCGCCCGCCGGGCGGATCGATGACCCGCGGGTACTCGTCAGCGCGCAGCCAACCGTCCCACCGCCGCGCGCCGTCGGCCCACGACGCGGGCAGGCGGCCGTCGAGTCCGACACGACGCGGAATGCGGCCAGCGATCGACCATCCGATGCGGCCGTCGCGCTGCGCGGCCACCATGTTCTGCGCGGGGATGCCTGAGCGTGCGGCGACGTCGTAGAGCTGCTCGAGCGTCTCGGCCGTCTCGGCGTCGGTGAGCGCGAAGTTCAATCCGCCCTCGCGCAACGGCACCCAGGCCAGCGCACGCATTGGCGACGCGCCGGCCTTGCTGACAATCGGGCCCCAGATCGTCTCGCGCACGTCGATGGGGACCGGCGCTTCGCCCTTCACGAGGACCGTCTCGCGCACCGTCTCGAACGGCATCGGGCCCGCAGGTGTGCGATAGCGGTTGGAATCGGCGGGGTCGAGTTCGATGGAGACCAGGTCACTCCAGTCGGCGGTCGTGTTCGTGAAGGCCCAGGCGACGTGGCCGTTGCTCCCGGCGGTCAGCGACGGCACACCTGGCAACGTGACGCCATCCACACGGCGCGCGCCGGCATCGGTCCACGACAACGAGGCGCGGTACCAGATGTTGGGTACCGAGAGGCCGAGGTGCATGTCGTCGGCGACGATGGCGCCCCCGTCGGCCGTCAGTCGGCCCGCCACCGCCCAGTTGTTGCTGCCGCGGGCATCGTCATGCGCGGGCGCGCCGAAGCAGGCCTGCAGTGACGCGTTGGCGTCACGGGCGTCATCGCCCGGCGGTCCGGCCGGAGGGGCCCGGCGACGGGTCGCACGCGGCGTTGCGCGCACGTCGATGTCGCTGACCGCTGGAATCGGCGGCACGGCCAGCCGCTCGCCGACGAGCGGCGTCTCCCACTCGCTCGCCGTCGACGTCATGAAATCGGCCACCGACGCGGGCAGCGCGGCGTACACCGTGGCCAGCCGCGCCTCTCGAACGCCTTCGGCATCCTGCAGGGACAGGTACATCGACGCGACTACGAGCGCCGAATCCTCTGCCACCCACGGCCGCGGAGTCGTTCGCAGCACCAGGTACTCGGGCGGCACCGCGCCGAGCGCCGCGAGCCCGGCGTTCACGCCGTCGGCGTAAGCCTGCATCAGCGCGCGTTCGCTGGCCGACGCGGCGGCCACGGCCTGCTGTGCCCGCCACCGGAATCGCAGGTGCCGGGTGCGCGTGTCGGTGGCCAGCGTGGCGGCGCCGATCAGCTCAGACAATTCGCCGGCGGCGCGGCGGCGGGCCAAGTCCATCTGGAAGAAGCGATCCTGTGCATGGACGAACCCCAGGCCCCGCGCCACGTCGGCACGTGTCCGTGCCGAGATCGCCGGGATGCCGAGCGCGTCGCGGGCAATCACGATCGCGTCGCTGGCGCCCCCGATGGTCAACCCGCCCTCGAGCTGAGGCAGGCTGGCCCGCAGCTGGGCGTAGTAGTAGCCCGCACCGGCAACGACGACGGCCACGATCACCAGGATGGCGATGCCCAGGGCACGGAGGGCGCGGCGCAGGCGCGAACGCACGTGAGGCGGTGTCGTGGCAGCCTGCATGGCCCGGAATCTTACTGCGAACCCGCCGTCAGAGACTTGCGCCAGACGCGCGTTTGGCAGGACGATGGGGGTCGCGCGCCGCCAGCGTGGCGCGCCAAGGAGCCTTCATGTCTCGCGTGACTCGCCTTCTCCTGTTCTGCGCGGCGACCGTCCTCATGTCTGATACAGCCATCGCCCAGCCTCGCCCCCTGAACGTCCGCGACCTCATTGCCTTCGACCGCCTGTCGGAGCCTGCCGTCTCGCCAGACGGCCGCTCGGTGGTGGTCACGCTCAGTAGCCTGGACCTCGAGGCCAACCGGCGGCGCACCGATCTCTGGTGGATG
>JAEUQQ010000517.1 GCA_016789685.1 Acidobacteriota bacterium
GGACGACGTGCGACGCGCGCAGCACCGCGACGAGTCGTTGCTGGCGATCGTGCGCGAGCTGTCGATCGCGCTGCACGCGGTGGGCGCGTCGGCCGCCGACATCAGCCCGCGCGGACGGTCGTTGCGCGAACGCGCCGCCATCGCCCTCGTGCGCGCCGACGCGCAACGCGCTGCATGGCTCGCCGATGCCGCGAGCGCGGTCGTGCAGGATCCCACCTGTGCGCTCGACACGGTGCACCTCGGCGACCTCGTGCGGCGCGTCGTCGACGCGCTCGAACCTGCCCAGCGCATCACGGGGGTCGAACCGACGCTGTATGTCGCCGATGCCCCCGCGTCGGTGTCGGGTGACAGCCGCCTGCTCGAGGCTGCCATCGGGGGCATTGTCGTGGCGATGTCGGCGATCGTCGAGGAACGCGGCGCCCAGGGCCGGCTCGCGATCAGGCTCACGGCGGGCGCCGATGCGCCGTCGTGGCGCACGCTCGACGTGACGCAGTCGAGCGTCGTCGTGCCGGCCTGCGCGTTGTCGCGGTTCTTCGACGAGCAGTTCAGCGACCACCCGGCTGGGCGCGTTGGCGCGCTGCACCTTGCGGCCGCGCACAAGATCGCGCGCGTGCACCGGGCTCGCCTCTCGGTGGCTCCGCTCGAGAGCGGCGGCTGCACGGTGACGTTCACGATCAAGACCGCCGGCTGACGCCTGGCCGTGACCGCGTGACCGCGCGGCCCCTGACGTCCGGGCCGGGCGCAACGCTCAGCGCGCGGACGGGCCGTTTGGCGCGACGAGGCCCTTGGTGAACCGCATCGCCTCGGCCGCCTCGAGCGCCGCGGTCATGTCGTCGAGCGCAAAGGTCTGTTCGCCGATCGCGTCCCAGGGAATGCGTGCGGCGTGGTGCTCGAGGATGCGCAGGGCCCGGACGAAGTGCCCGGCCTGGCTCCCCCAGCATCCGCGGATCTCGAGGTGCTTGCGGTTGATGTCGTGGTGCCCGCTGATCCGGCTCGGACCGACGTCGGTGTAGTGCCCGGCGACGACGTACGCGCCGCCGTCACGCACGAGATCGAAGACCTCTTCGATCGCCCGCGGCGATCCCGCCGCCTCGATCGCGACGTCCACACCACGACGGCCGGTGGCGTCGAGCACGCGTTCGCGGCGTTCCTCGGGCGTGGTCGCGTCGAGTGGCAGCACCAGGTCGGCCCCCATGCGCGCAGCGAGTGCCAGCCGGTTGGCTGGTGCGCCGATGGCGATCACGCGCGCCGCGCCCGAGAGCTTCGCCAGCGCGATGCAGCTGAGCCCGACGGCGCCCACCCCCTGCACGAGCACCGTGTCGGCGAGTTGGACGCGCGCGCGTTCGACGGCGTGGACCGCCGTGACGAGACCGCAGCCGCCGCCGATGTAGGCCTCCGGGGTCACTGAGGCGGGCAGTGGCGCGGCCACGACGCCGGGTTCGAGATAGATCGCCTCGGCCCAGCCGCCAAACAGGCCGTCGGCGGCCCCGTCGGTGATGCCGTAGACGCGGCGCGACGGGCAGCGCGTGGGCGTATGCGTCACGGCACAGGCCTCGCAGTGGCCGCATGCGCGGTGGACGTCGTAGAACACGACGAGGTCACCTTCGGCAAGGCGCCCGCCGTCGTAGGCGCGGAAGGCGGGGGTGGCCTCGGCGAGGCGGCCGACCGAGACGTGTCCGGGCACGATGGGGTAGGGGACGCCGGCCAGGCGTCCGTGCCACAGGTGCACGTCGGTGCCGCAGACCTCGGAATACACGGTGTGGAGCAGCGCGGCGCCCGGTGCGAGATCGGGCTGCGGCCGCTCGACGATGGTGATGGGCGCCCGTGGGGCACTCATGACTGCGGTGCGAAATGTCCGTGGTGGCATAAGTGCTGCGCATTATACACGCGGGCACCGATGACCCATGAGTGTCGTGTCATGCGATCGACGCATCCACGCGTTTCGCGCATAGAATGAAGCGCCTCGGGACACCATGATCTGACGGGTGTGCACGGGGCCGGTCGAACACCCGACCGAGATCCGGCGCGCACCGGGACCAGGGTCCAGGAAGCCGAGTGCGCCGATGAATCACCGACAGTCGCCGTCCCGGTCGTCGCAGGACGACCCCACCGACCAGCGGGCCGCCAGGAGCGACGGGCGCTCCACGTCGGCCCCCGCCGCCGCCGCGGGGTCCATGGCGCTGCCTGCCGCGCAGGGCCTGTACGACCCCCGCTTCGAGCACGACGCGTGCGGCCTCACCTTCCTGGTCGATCTCGCCGGCCGGCGCAGCCGCGACATCGTCGCGCGCGGCATCACCGGCCTCTGCAACCTCGAGCATCGCGGCGCCAAGGGCGCCGACGCCAACAGCGGCGACGGCGCCGGCCTCCTCCTCCAGGTGCCCGACCGATTCCTGCGGGCCGTTGCGGGGTTCGACCTGCCACCAGCCGGCCAGTACGCCGTGGGCATCGCCTTCCTGCCGCGCACGCGCGACATCGCCGACCGCGTGGCGCGCGCGGCCGAGGCCATCCTCGCGCGCGAGGGCCTCCGACTGCTCGGCTGGCGCGATGTGCCCACCGACGACACCGGGGTTGGCGCGTCGGCGCGCGCGACACAGCCGTCGTTCCGGATGCTGTTCGTCGCCCGCGACGGCCTCGAGGGCCTGGCGCTCGACCGCTACGCCTACGTCGCGCGTCGCGCGATGGAGCACGAACTCGGCCGCGTCGACGCCGGCGGCGGCATCTACTTCCCCAGCCTCTCGAGCCGCACGCTCGTCTACAAGGGCATGCTCACGACGCCACAACTGGCGTCGTTCTTCCCCGACCTGCACGACGAGCGCATGGAGTCGGCGCTCGTGCTCCTGCACTCGCGCTTCTCGACCAACACCTTCCCGACCTGGCCGCTGGCCCACCCCTTCAGGTTCGTCGCGCACAACGGCGAGATCAACACCGTGCAGGGCAACCGCAACTGGATGCGATCGCGCGAAGCGTTGCTCTCGAGCCCGCACCTGCCCGGCGACATCACCACGCTCTTCCCGATCTGCACGCCGGGCAACTCCGACTCGGCGACGTTCGACGAAGTGCTCGAGCTGCTGCACCTGGGCGGCTATTCGCTGCCGCACGCCATGCTCATGATGATTCCCGAGGCCTGGGAGCATCACGACGCGATGCCCGACGACGTGCGGGCGTTCTACCGCTACCACGCGTCGCTGATGGAGCCGTGGGACGGCCCGGCCTCGATGGCCTTCACCGACGGCACGGTGATCGGCGCCGTGCTCGATCGCAACGGCCTGCGTCCGTCGCGCTACTGGGTCACCGACGAGGGCCTCGTGGTGCTGGCATCCGAGGTGGGCGTCCTCGACATCGCGCCCGAGCGCATCGTCCACAAGGGCCGCCTGCGGCCAGGGCGCATGCTGCTCGTCGACACCGCCCAGGGCCGCATCGTCGACGACGCCGAGATCAAGCGCGCGCTGTCCGCCGAGAAACCCTACCAGGCCTGGCTCGACGAGCATCTCGTAGACCTCGGCAGCCTGACGCGCAAGCGGCACACCACGCGCGCGCACAGCACCGTGCTGCAGCGGCAGCAGGTGTTCGGGTACACGTCAGAGGAGTTGCGGCTCATCATCGAGCCCATGGCCCGCACCGGGGCCGAGCCGATCGGCTCGATGGGCACCGACACGCCGCTGGCCGTGCTGTCGCTGCGTCCGCGCCTGCTGTTCGACTACTTCGCACAGCTCTTCGCGCAGGTGACCAATCCGCCACTCGATGCCATCCGCGAAGAGCTGGTGACCTCGATGGGATCCACCGTCGGCCCCGAAGAGAACCTGCTGGCCCCGACACCGCGCGCGTGCCGGCAGATCCACCTGCCGCACCCGACGCTCGACAACGATGCCCTTGCCACGCTCGAGGGCATCCACGAGCAGCTGCCCGACTTCCGCGCCGTCACGATCCCGTGCGTGTACCCGGTGAAGGAGGGGGGGCCGGCCCTGCGCGCCGCCCTCGACGACGTCTGCCGGCAGGTGAGCGTGGCGATCGCCGGCGGAGCCAACGTCATCATCCTGTCTGACCGGCCGTCGACCGCGACGCTCGCGCCGATCCCATCGCTCCTGTTCACCGGCGCGGTCCACCACCACCTGCTGCGCGAGAAGACGCGCACGCAGATCGGCCTGGTGGTCGTCGCCGGCGACGCCCGCGAAGTGCACCACATGTGCCTGCTGCTCGGCTATGGCGTGGCGGCGATCAACCCGTACCTCGCCTTCGAGACGATCGAAGACATGATCGCCGAGGGCATGACGACGATGACCGACACTGGCGCCGCCATCGCCAACTACATCAAGGCGTGCGACAAGGGCGTGCTCAAGGTCATGTCCAAGATGGGGATCTCGACCGTGTCGTCGTACACGGGCGCGCAGATCTTCGAGGCCGTCGGACTGAGCCGCGAGGTCGTGGACGCCTACTTCACCGGCACGGTGAGCCGCATCGGTGGCATCGGCCTCGACGAGATCGCCGAGGACGTCGCGCGGCGGCATGCCGACGCCTATCCGGCCCGGCCGACCTCGCGCGCACATCGCGCGCTGGCCGACGGCGGCGAGTACCAGTGGCGCCGCGAGGGCGAGCACCACCTGTTCAACCCCGAGACCGTCTACACGCTGCAGCACGCCACCCGCACGAAACGCTACGACCTGTTCAAGGCGTACACGCGCGCCGTCGACGACCAGGCGGCGCACCCCACGACCCTGCGCAGCCTGCTGCGCATCAAGGTCGCCGGCGGCGGGCCCGGCGCGCGCCAGCCGATCCCGATCGACGAGGTCGAGCCGGTGTCGAGCATCGTGGGGCGCTTCTCGACCGGGGCCATGTCGTACGGGTCGATCTCGGCCGAGGCGCACGAAGTGCTCGCCATTGCGATGAACCGGCTGGGCGCGCGATCGAACACCGGCGAGGGCGGCGAGGATCCCGAGCGCAACATCCCCCTGCCCAACGGCGACTCGCGCCGCAGCGCCATCAAGCAGGTCGCCTCTGGACGCTTCGGCGTCACGAGCGAGTACCTCGTCAACGCCACCGACCTGCAGATCAAGATGGCCCAGGGCGCGAAGCCTGGCGAGGGCGGGCAACTGCCGGGCCACAAGGTCTACCCGTGGATCGCGAAGACGCGGCACTCCACGCCCGGCGTGGGCCTGATCAGCCCGCCGCCGCACCACGACATCTACTCGATCGAGGATCTCGCGCAGCTGATCTTCGACCTCAGGAACGCCAACCCGGAGGCCCGCATCCACGTGAAGCTGGTGGCCGAAGTCGGCGTCGGCACGGTCGCGGCAGGTGTCGCCAAGGCCCACGCCGACGTCGTCCTGATCTCGGGCCACGACGGGGGCACCGGCGCGTCGCCGCTGACGTCGCTCAAGCATGCCGGCGTGCCCTGGGAACTCGGACTCGCCGAGGCGCAGCAGACCCTGCGGCTCAACGGGCTGCGCGATCGCGTGGTCGTGCAGGTCGATGGCCAGCTCAAGACCGGGCGCGACGTGATCGTCGCCGCCCTGCTGGGCGCCGAGGAGTACGGGTTCGCCACCGCGCCGCTCGTCGTCTCGGGCTGCGTGATGATGCGCGTCTGCCACCTCGACACCTGCCCGGTCGGCGTCGCGACGCAGAACCCCGACCTGCGCGCGCGGTTCACGGGCAAGGCCGAACACGTCGTCAACTTCTTCGAGTTCATCGCGCAGGACGTGCGCGAGTGGCTCGCCGCGATCGGCGCGCGCCGCCTCGACGAGGTCATCGGACGCAGCGACCTCCTGGAGCTCGACCCCGGCGTGGCGCACTGGAAGACGCGTGGCCTCGATCTCGCGCCACTGCTCCACGACCCCGTGCCTGCGGATCGCCCGCGGCGTCACCTGCGCGCGCAGGACCACGGCCTCGACACGGCGCTCGACCGCGAGCTGATTGCCACGTGCGCCGACGCCGTGCGCAACGGCACACCCGTCAGCGCGACGCTCCCCATCCGCAACGTCCACCGCACCGTGGGCACGATGCTCGGCTCGATGGTGACGCGGCGCCACGGCGGCGCCGGCCTGCCCGATGACACGATCGTGCTGAATTTCACGGGTTCGGCGGGCCAGAGCTTCGGGGCCTTCCTGCCGCGCGGCATCACCCTGCGGCTCGAGGGCGACGCCAACGATCATGTCGGCAAGGGCCTGTCGGGAGGCCGCATCATCGTCCGGCCACCGCGCGGCGCGACCTTCGTCGCCGAGCACCAGATCATCGCAGGCAACGTCCTGCTCTACGGCGCGACCGGCGGCGAGCTGTTCGCGCGCGGCATCGTCGGAGAGCGGTTCGCCGTCAGGAACTCGGGGGCCATCGCCGTCGTGGAAGGAGTGGGCGACCACGGGTGCGAATACATGACCGGCGGACGCGTCGTCGTGCTCGGGCCGGTGGGCAGGAACTTCGCGGCGGGCATGTCGGGCGGCATCGCGTTCGTCCACGATCCGGGGGCGACCGTCGCCGCACGGGTCAACCGGGACCTGGTCGATCTCGACGGCCTCGACCTGCACGACGCGGAGTTCCTCAGCGACATCGTGGCCCGGCACCTCGCCGAGACCGGATCGACGATCGCGCGGCGCGTGCTCGACGCGTGGGAGGTCGAGGCCCAGCACTTCGTCCGCGTCCTGCCCCGCGACTACAAGCGCGTGCTCGAGACCGAGCGCGCGGCGACGTCGGCCGGCCGCGACCCCGTCGAGGCCGTCATGGCCGTCGCACGCGCCTGATCGCACACGAGGCACCGACCATGGCTGATCCGACCGGTTTCCTGAAGCACACGCGGCAGATGCCCGCGTACCGCCCCGTGCCCGTCCGCGTCCTCGACTGGGACGAGGTCTACGACGACTTCCCTCCGGCCAGCGTGGCGACGCAGGCGAGCCGGTGCATGGACTGCGGCATCCCGTTCTGCACCAGCGGCTGCCCGCTCGGGAACGTCATCCCCGACTGGAACGATCTCGTCTACCGCAACCGGTGGCGCGAGGCGATCGAACGCCTGCACGCCACCAACAACTTCCCCGAGTTCACGGGCCGCCTGTGCCCGGCGCCCTGCGAATCCGCGTGCGTGCTCGGCATCTCGCAGCCCGCGGTGACCATCAAGCAGGTCGAGGTCGAGATCATCGACCGCGCCTGGGAGAAGGGCTGGATCACGCCGGTCGTGCCAACGGCCAGGACCGGCAAGCGCGTGGCGATCGTCGGCTCGGGCCCCGCGGGACTCGCGGCGGCGCAGCAGCTGACGCGGGCCGGCCACGACGTCAGCGTGTTCGAGCGCGACGACCGGCTCGGCGGCCTGCTGCGCTACGGCATCCCGTCGTTCAAGCTCGAGAAGCGCCACCTCGATCGGCGGCTCGACCAGATGCGGAGCGAAGGCACGCGGTTCTGGACGTCGACCACCGTGGGCGTCGACATCACCGGCGACGACCTGCGGAAGCAGTTCGATGCCGTCGTGCTCGCCGGCGGGGCGACCGTGCGACGCGAACTGCCCATCCCCGGACGCGACCTGCGGGGCATCCACCAGGCCATGGAGTTCCTGCCGCTGGCCAACCGCGTCCAGGAAGGCGACTTCAGGCAGTCGCCCGTGTCGGCCTACGGTCACCACGTCGTGATCATCGGCGGCGGCGACACCGGTGCCGACTGCCTCGGCACCGCCGTGCGCCAGGGCGCGCTGAGCGTGCACCAGTTCGAGATCATGCCCAGGCCCCCGGCCCAGCGATCGGCGGGCGACCCCTGGCCCACGTACCCCACCGTGTTCAGGGTCGCCTCGGCGCACGAAGAGGGCGTGGAGCGCATGTACAGCGTCGAAACCGCCGCGTTCCTCGGCGACGACGCAGGACGAGTCAGGGCACTGCGGGCGCACAGGGTCGAGCGCGTCGTC
>JAEUQQ010000525.1 GCA_016789685.1 Acidobacteriota bacterium
CGAGCAGCGAGCCCGTGACGCGCACCGCGCGGGTGACCGCTTCGCTGACGACCCTGGCGGTCTGGACGGGTACGACCACCGGGGGCGCGGCGGTGTCGGCGGCCTTGCCCGAGGCGGAACTGCAGGCGCTCGCCGAGAGGGCCGCACCGGCGGTGAGTGCCGCAAGCAGCAGCGTCTGGGCGACGAAGAACGGGCGCGGGCGTGACATGTGGGACTCCTGGCGATGGTGCACGGCTGACGACGGCACGGATGTGTGGCGGCGGTTCATGGTCAGGCGTCGACAGAGGCACGTGTCGTGCCGGCACCGACGGGGGCGGCCGGCGCGCCGACGGGGCAATCGGGCGGCGAGCAGGCGCGAAAGGTCAGGGGATACCCGGTGGCGAGCCCGCGCAGCGCAATCGACAGCGCGTCGTGCGCCAGGGCCTCGCCCGACTCCCCCGGGCCCAGCCGTTCGCTGATGGCCAGGGCCGCGGCGCCGTGCACCGAGGCGGCGAGCACGCGGAACGTCGAATGGCCGTCGAGGCCGGCCGGGAGCGCGCCCTCGGCGATACAGCGTTCGACGGTCGTCGACATGCGGCGCTTCATGTCGATGAGGAACTGGAACCGCTCGTAGTTCGCGCGGATTCGCGGCACGGAGCGGTCGACGAACATCAGGTTGTAGTGCTCCGGGTGGCGCTGGCTGAACCGGAACATGCTCATGAGCATCGCGCGCAGGGTGTCGATGGCCGACGCCCCGTCCGGGGGTCTGGTGGCCTGGGCCATGCCGTGCAGGAGCTGGAAGCCGTCTTCGGCGAGGGCGAAGAAGATGTCGTCCTTGCTGGCGAAGTAGCTGTAGATCGCGGCCGGGCTGTACTCGATGCGTTCGGCGATCTTGCGAATCGAGACGTGCTGGTAGCCCTCACGGACGAAGAGGTCGCGGGCGGCGTCGAGGATGGCGCGCCTGACCGACTCGCGCTCGCGTTCGTGACGTTCTTTGATGCCCATGGGAGGTTGGTGGCCTGTCTGCTGAACAATGGTTGCGGAAGTGGCGGCGTGTGGTGGCTAAACAGCGTTCAGTAGTCTAACGCCGTGAGACGCATGCTGGCAACCACAGGTTCCCCACCCCAGTCGGGAATGCCTCTGCGACACCTCCCCGACCCGGTGGTTGTCTGGCTCGGCCAGGCCCGGCGCCGCCCGGAGAGGCCTGTCGACCGCCGCGGCCCGCTGTCGGGGTCCCGTGCTACAGTTGCCCGCTGCGCCATGGACTTCAGACCCACCGACGAGCAACAGGTGCTCCGGCAGACCATCCGCGAGTTTGCCGAGGCCGAAATCGGCCCGCACGTGATGGCCTGGGACGAGGCGCAGGTCTTCCCGCACGACCTCATCCCGAAGCTCGCGGCCCTGGGCCTGCTCGGCATCCAGTTTCCCGAGGCGTACGGCGGTGCGGCCATGTCGGCTGTCGACTACTGCATCTGCATCGAGGAACTGGCGCGGGTCGACCCGTCGATTGCCATCCTGGTCGCCGCGCACAACGGTCTCGGGGCCGCCCATATCCACATGTTCGGGACCGAGGCGCAGAAGCAGCGGTATCTCGTGCCGCTCGCCCGCGGCGAATACCTCGGCGCGTGGGGACTGACCGAGCCGACCGCCGGGAGCGACGCCGCCGGCACGCGGACCGTCGCGGTGCGCGACGGCGATGCCTGGGTGCTCAACGGGGCCAAGACCTTCACCACGCACGGCAGCGTCGGCGGCGTGATGGTCGCGATGGCCGTCACCGACCGGGGCAGGGGTAATCGCGGGATTTCGGCCTTCATCGTCCCGCGCGGCACGGCAGGCATGGCGCCCGGCAAGAAAGAAAACAAGCTCGGGCTCCGCGCGAGTGACACGTCAGAAGTCGTGTTCACCGACTGCCGGGTGCCGGCCGAGGCCCTGCTCGGGGAACCGGGCCAGGGGTTCATCAACGCGATGCAGGTCCTCGACGCGGGCCGCACGGGCATCGCGGCCCTCTCGGTCGGGCTGGCGCAGGGCGCCTACGAGGCGGCCCGCCGCTATGCGACCCAGCGGAAGCAGTTCGGCCAGCCGATCGCGTCATTCCAGGCCATCCAGTGGAAACTGGCCGACATGGCGACCCGCATCGAGGCCGGCCGCCTGCTGACCTACCGGGCGGCCTACCTGAAGGACCAGGGGGTGCCTCGCACGACGCGCGAGTCGTCGATGGCGAAGCTGTATGCGAGCGAGATGGCCGTACGGGCGGCCGAGGAGTGCGTGCAGATTCACGGCGGATACGGCTTCACCAAGGACTATCCGGCCGAGAAGTTCTATCGTGACGTCAAGCTCATGACCATCG
>JAEUQQ010000533.1 GCA_016789685.1 Acidobacteriota bacterium
CGCGGCGCGAGCGCCACGACCTTGGCCGGCTGGCTGTCAGAGTGCGCCGGCCTGAAGTCGAGCGCCAGCTGCCCCTCGCGCTCGGCCATCAGCGTGCGCAGCATCTGCTTGAACGCGACGCCGCGCTCGAGTTCGGCATGCGCCTGGCGGATGACCGCCACGTCGGCAAACGAGAAGTACGTCTCGTGCGGCGTGCGCACGATGCCCCGCAGCAGCCCCCAGTGCTCGAGCAGGCGCAGCTGGTCGGCCTTCAGCAGCGGGTACCGCGTCTTGAGGGCACGCAACGGGTGGTGATGCTGCCGGAGCGACGATGGGCCGACGCGGCCGAGCCGGTCGCAGAGCGCGTCTTCGTCGATGACGCTGGCACGCGGCGCGAGGGCCGCCACGGGGGCGCGTTCGTCGGCCGTCGACACCACGATCACGCTCGTGCGGGCCGTCGGCATGGCATCGACATCCCCACCCGCTGCGCGGATCGCTGCCGCCGCCTCGTCGGCGGTCATCGTCGTCAGCCGCCCGGCGATGGCCACGACCTCTCCCGAGAACTCGAGCCCGCGCATCGACGACAGGATATATCCTTGCGCGCATGATCCTCGCCGGCGATCTGGGCGGCACCACGACGCGCCTCGGACTGTTTGACGACGGCGCGCCGCGCCCCGCGCCGCTGGTGACGCGCGAATACGCCACGCTCGACCACATCAGCCTCGCGGCCATCGTGACGCGGTTCCTCCGCGACACCGGCTGCGCCGCCGACGCGGTGGCTGCCACCTGCATCGGCGTGGCCGGCGCCGTCGTCGACGACGAGGCCGTGCTGACCAACGTGCCGTGGCGCATCACCGCGCGCGAGCTGGCCGGGGTCGCCCACCTCGGGCACGCCACGATCATCAACGACGTCGAGGCCCTCGGCTGGGCCGTGCCGGTCCTCACGGCCGACGAACGCGTCACGCTGCACGAGGGCGCCAGCGCCGGGCGCGGGAACATCGCCATCCTGACCATGGGCACCGGGTTCGGCGCGGCCCTGCTGCACGACATCGATGGCCGGCTGGTGCCTTCGCCCAGCGAGACCGGCCACAGCGACTACCCGGCGCGCACCGACCGCGAGATCGAGTTGCTGATGTACCTGCGCGCCAAGCACGGGCGCGTGGACATCGAGCGCGTCGTGTCGGGCATCGGGCTCGGCCAGGTCTCGACGTTCATCCACGGCGGACGATGCCGGACGCTGCCGCCCGGTGCCCCGGAGGCGGCCGTCCCGGCCCATGTCGTCGCGCAGGCCCTGTCGGAGGGCTGCCCGGAGTGCGTCGAGGCCCTCGACATCGTCGTCGACGGCCTGGCCGCCGTTGCCGGGAACCTGGCCCTGATCAACGTGGCGACGCGCGGCGTCTACATCGGCGGCGGCATCCCGCCGCGGATCGTCGATCGGCTGCGCCGCCCGGAGTTCCTGCGGGTGTTCCGCGACAAGCCCCCGATGGCCTCGGTGCTCGACGACGTCCCGGTGCACGTCATCATGAACCCTCACGCCGGCGTCGTCGGCGCCGCCGTCCGCGCCCGCCACCCCTGACGAGGGGGTCACATCTTTCATTGCAGCATTTCGCACGACCTGACCCCCGTGCGGGTGCCGCCAACCGGGCTACACGTGCCCACCGCGCTGCCGACGACGGCCTTGCGCACGCGGGAGGGGTCACATCTTTCATTGCAGCATTTCGCACGACCTGACCCCCTCCGGCGGCCGACCGCGCCCCTGAGGATCCCGTTCCGCGAGGGCCGGGCGGATTACAGATCCGTCAGTCGGCTCAACAAATCGCCCCAGACGCCGATTGGATCGGGCGAGCTGGTTTGCATGGAAGCGGCCGCTCACCGTCATCGTGCCCGACGTCTGTCGCCAAACATCTGCCGCCCCCGCCACCCGGCGCAACCTCACCAGAGCCGCCGTCGTTCTCGCGATCTGCCTCGTCCCAGCCCTTGCAGTTGCGCAAGTCCGCGCAGAGACCATCGTCTGGGGGCCGTCAGGCCGCTACGGGCACATGACCCCGCTCACCGGGTCGTGGAGTGCCCTCGACGCCATCGACATCGCACTGAACGCCGCAACCGACGCCAACACCGTCTACGTGTCGGGGGGCGGTGACGCCCTGCGGATCGCCGTCGCCGCGGCCGGATCGACCGGCACCCTCATCGAAATCACCGACTCGGCGACCTACGACTGGGTGCTGTTCTCGAACAAGTCGCGCGTCTACATCCGCGCCCGCGCGGGCCAGTCGCCCAAGATCCAGTCAGACCCGACCGCGCCGACCTCGTCGGGCGGTGGCAACAGCAACGCGATCGTGTTCGAGGGCGACAACACCGACATCGGCCTGCAGGGCCTGACCTTCCTCGTCAGGGAATACGGCAACACCGAGTCGACACCCGCGCCGTGGAAGGTGGGAGCCATCCGCTACAACAGCACCACCGGCGGCCTGCGGCTGCAGGGGGTGCTGATCCAGGATTCTCGCTTCGAGCCGCTCGACCGCTCGAAGGGCGCCGTGGTCGCGATCAACTTCAGCAACGACACGGGCGTCACGACCAACCACCGCGACATCGGGATCCGCCGCACCATCTTCGACAGCACCGGCACCGTCGAGGCCGCAACCGAAGACCAGGCAGCCATCAGCGTCGCCGACTTCCAGAACGTCCTCGTGTCGAACGTGCACTTCAGGCGCACCTCGACGCAGCCCACGCCGAGCGAAATGCGTGGCGTGCGCGCCAACGTGGTCAACGGGCTGGTCGAGTACGCCTACTGCGAAGACATTGGCAGCGCCGGAAGCCAGAACGAGTGCGTGACGGTGTCGGCGTCGAGCGGCACGGGGCTCGGCACGCTCGACGGCCTGACCGTGACCGTGAGGAACAGTGCCGCGTTGTCGGCCAACCGCGCGTTCGCGGTCAACAAGGCCAACTCGTCGCTCACCGTGCAGCACGCGGTGGTGGTGACGGCGCAGGCCGACCAGATCCTGCGCATCGGGTCGGCGTCGGCCACGCTGACCGTGCGCGACTCGATCTTCCTGCAGCTCTCGGGCACGGCGCAGCTGCTCACCAACTCGCTCAACGGCGCCTTCGTCAAGGACCACAACCTGTATCGCTGGCTCGGCGCGCGGCCGTTCACGCCCGACGCCACCGACAAGTACCCGGGCAGCGTGACGTGCGACGTCAACTGTGACCCGCAGTTCATCAACCCGCTCGGCAGCGACTTCCGCATGGCCACCGGCTCGGCCGCGATCAAGGCGGCGTCTGACGGCACCGACATGGGCGTGCTGATGTTCTCGATCTCGCCCCTCACGCGCGCGCTCGGCACCACGGGCGGCACGGGATCGGTCACCGTCACCGCGTCGGGCTCCTGGTCGGGATCGTCGAACGCGTCGTGGCTGACGCCCTCGACCGTGGCGACGACCATCGGCGACGGATCGGTCAACTACCTGGTCGGATCGAACAACAGCTCGCAACCACGCACTGGCGTCCTCACGCTGGCCGGGATCGCGTTCACCGTCACGCAGACCGGCATCGCCTGCAACCCCGTGCTCTCGCCCTCGGCGCAGTCGGTGTCGGCCTACGGCGCCTCGGCGTCGGTGACCGTCTCGCAGGCGGCCGCCGACTGCAGCTACACCGCGACGAGCAACGCCGCGTGGATCACCATCAACAGCGGCGCCTCGGGATCCGGCATCTCGAACCCGGTGGCGTACACGGTGGCCTCGAACGCCAGCAGCCAGGCGCGCACCGGCACGATGACCATCGCCGGCGTGACCTTCACCGTGAACCAGGCCGGCCTGTCGTGCGGCTACTCGCTGTCGCCGGCGTCGATCACGCTGCCCCCGGGCCCGAGCACCGGCGTCACCGTCGCGCTCACGGCGCAGGTCGCCGACTGCGCATGGTCGGCCGGCAGCAACGCCGGCTGGATGGCGGTGGCCAGCGGCACGTCGGGCATCGGCTCCGGGACGGTGACCTTCGACGTCGTCGCCAACCCCAACAGCGCGTCGCGCGCCAGCTCGCTGACGATCGCCGGGCAGACATTCGCCGTGACGCAGCAGGGCGTGACCTGCACGCAGCAACTGTCGGGCACCGCGGCATTCGTCAACGCGCCCGCAGGCCCCGGCACGGCCGTCACCGTGACCTCGTCGGCGCCCGACTGCACGTGGGGCACGACGGTCAGCGCGCCGTGGATCACGCTCACCTCGCCAAACGTCCTCGCGGGCACGGCCAACGTGACGTGGAGCGTCCTGTCGAACACGAGCAGCCAGCTGCGCTCGGGCACGATGACGATCGCCGGGCAGACCTTCACCGTGAACCAGGCCGGCACGAACTGCAGCTTCTCGCTGTCGTCGCCAGGCACCGCCGCCCCCATCGATTCGGCCGGCGGAAACGGCAGCGTGGGCGTCACGTCGGCGGCCACCGACTGCGGATGGGCGGCGGCCAGCAATGTCTCGTGGGTGACGGTCACCAGCGGCTCGACGGGCACCGGCAGCGGCGCAGTCACCTACAGCGTGAGCGCCAATGCAAGCAGCTTCGCGCGCACGGGGACGATCACGGTGGCGGGCCTCACCTACACCGTGAACCAGGCCGGCCTGTCGTGCGGCTACTTCCTCGCGCCGACGTCGGCGTCGGCCCCCGCAGCCGGCGCGAGCGGTGCGGTCGCTCTTTCGGCGGGCGTCAGCGACTGCACATGGAGCGCCACGTCGAACGTGAACTGGCTCACGGTGACGTCGGCCAACCCCGCGGTCGGCGCCTCGACGGTCTCGTATTCGGTCGCGCCCAACACGTCGAGCCTCGCGCGCAACGGCACGATCACGATCGCGGGCCAGACGTTCACCGTCAACCAGCCCGGCGTGTCGTGCTCGTACACCCTGTCATCGACCGCCGTGCAGCACGGCTCGTCGGCGGTCAGTGGCACGCTCACCCTGACGGCCGCCGCCGAAGACTGCAGCTGGACGATGAGCAGCAATGCGAGCTGGCTGACGCTCGTCGGGCCAACGGCGCGCAGCGGGTCGGGATCGATCAGCTACGCGGTCACCGCCAACTCGCTCAGCGTGGGACGCTCGGCCGCCCTCACGATCGCGGGGACGCCGGTCACCGTCGGCCAGGATGGCGTCGTCTGCACCTACACGCTGGCGGCCACCGATGCCACGTCGGCCGCGGCGGGTGGCCCCAAGACGGTGAAGGTGACGGCCGCGGCCACCGACTGCGCGTGGACGAACCAGAGCAACGTGAGCTGGCTCGCGGTCACTTCTGGCGCCAACCGCACCGGGACGGGCGACGTGAGCATCAACGTGCTCTCGAATGCCACGAGCAGCAAGACCCGGCTCGGCACCGTCACGATTGCCGGCCAGACGTACTCGGTGACGCAGAGCGGCGTCGCCTGCACCTACACCGCGCCGAAGACGGCGACCGCCTCGGCGGCGGGCGGCAAGGTCAACCTGCAGATCACGACGGCCCCGGCCGACTGCGACTGGACGTCGACCGCAGGGGTGGCCTGGCTGTCGTACGGCATCACCAACGCACCAGATACCAGCGGCACGGGCACGGCCACCGTCGCGGTCAATGTCGCGCCGACGACGTCGAGCAAGCCGCGCACGGGCTCCGTCACGCTCGGCAGCGGGTCGGTCGCGATCACGCAGTCGGGGATCGCCTGTGCCTACACCCTCTCGTCGGTGACCGCGTCGTACACCTACCTGGCCGCCAACGGTGCGGTCTACGTCGACGCCAACGCGAACGACTGCGCGTGGACGGCGGTCAAGGGCCAGGTCAACTGGATTGGCTTCCCGGCCGCGCAGGGCACCGGCGATGCGCTCGTCACCTACACGGTCGCGGCCAACGCCACGACCGCGCCCCGCCAGGGCATCGTCCAGGTGGGTGGCGTCGACCTGACCATCAACCAGGGTCCGGCACCCTGCTCGGTGGGGCTGCCCTCCAAGAGCGGCACGGCAGCGTCTGGCACCACGTCGGGATCGTTCAGTGTCACGGCCGCGTCGGCCGAGTGCACCTGGCTTGCCGAACCGTCGGCCGCTTGGCTCAAGGTCACATCACCGGCCAACGGCACCGCGCAGGGCAACGGCTCGATCAAGTACACCGCCGAGGCCAACACGACGAGCAAGACGCGCACGGCCACCATCAAGGTCAACGACCAGTACTACACCCTCACGCAGTCGGGGATGCCGTGCACCTACACGGTCGATCCCACCTCGACGACGCTCGTGCCGCTCGGCGGTGCCTACACCGTCAACGTCACGACGGCGGTGAGCGATTGCGCGTGGACGTCGACGAGCAACGCCGACTGGATCTCGATCACGAGCGGCGCGTCGGGTGTCGGCAACGGCAAGGTGGTCATCTACGCCTCGGGCAACACCGGCACCAAGTCGCGCTCGGGCAGCATCAGCGTCGGCGGCAAGGCCTTCACCGTCAACCAGACGGCGCAGGGCGGCACCTCGTCACCGTTCACCCGGTATCTCGCCGAGGGCGCGACGAGCAGCTTCTTCAGCACGCGCATCGCGCTGCTCAACCCGGGGACGGCCGCGGCCAACGTGAACATGCGCTTCCAGAAGACCACCGGGCAGGTCGTCGACTACACGACGACGGTCAAGGCGCAGTCGCGCGCCACGGTCGATCCACGGCAGGTGATCGGCAACGCGGAGTTCTCGACCGAAGTCAGCTCGGCGACGCAGGTGATCGTGGACCGCACGTTGACGTGGGACGCCAGCGGCTACGGCAGCCACTCGGAAACGGGCGTGCAGTTCCCGTCGCAGACGTGGTACCTCGCCGAGGGCTCGACCAACGGCATGTTCGACCTGTTCTACCTGATCCAGAACCCCAACCCCGAGGTCGCGAAGATCCAGGTGACCTTCCTGCTGCCCGGCGGCACGCCACCGGTCGTCAAGACCTACGACGTGCCTGCGAACACGCGCTACACGATCTGGGTCGACATGATCCCGGGCCTCGAGAAGGCCGACCTGTCGGGCGTGATCAAGTCAGACCGCCCGGTGATGGTCGAGCGCGCGCTGTACCTGTCGCGCAACGGCGTCTTCTTCCTCGGCGGACACGAGAGCGCGGGCGTCACGGCCCCCGATACGGAGTGGTTCCTGGCCGAGGGCGCGACAGGGCCGTACTTCGACACCTACGTGCTCATCGCCAACCCGAATGCGACCGAGGCCCAGGTCTCGGCGCTCTACATGCTGCCCGACGGCTCGACCATCGAGAAGTTCTACACGGTCGATCCGCAGAGCCGGTTCAGCATCTGGGTCGACCAGGAAGACCCGGCGCTGGCCGACACGAGCGTGGCGACGATCGTGCGCTCGCTCAACAGCGTGCCGATCATCACCGAGCGCGCGATGTGGTGGCCCGGCAACTGGACGACATGGACCGAGGCGCACAACAGCCCCGGCGCGACCGAGACGGGCACCAAGTGGGCCATTGCCGAAGGCGAAATCGGCGGCACGGGCAACGCGCAGACGTACATCCTCGTCGCCAACACGGGCGGCACCGCGGGCCAGGCCAAGGTCACGTTGATGTTCGAGACGGGATCTCCCGTGTCGAAGACGATCGACCTCCCGCCCTACAGCCGGTCGAGCGTCGACGTGCGCACCGCCTTCAAGGAGGCCGTCGGCAAACGCTTCGGCGCGGTCATCGAGAGTCTCGGCACCAAGCCCGTCCCCATCGTCGTCGAGCGCGCGATGTACACCGACGCGGGCGGCCAATCGTGGGCCGCGGGCACGAACGCGCTGGCGACGAAAATGCAGTGATTGGGGACCGCGCGATCATGGGCTCACGGCAGGCGCAAACCCGGGGGATCGCGTGATCACTGGGCTCACGGCAGGCTCACACCCGGGGATCGCGCGATCATTGAGCTCACGGCAGGCTCTAACCCATGGCTCGCGCGATCATTGGGCTCGCGGCAGGCTCTAACCCGGGGATCGCGCGATCATTGGGCTCTCGGCAGGCTCACACCCGTGGCTCGCGCTGCGCGCTCGGTACAGGCTTGGGGGGCGGGGGGGGGCGGCTATCTTGCGGGGCGGAGGGCGCGCTCCAGGGCGTCGGGTTCTACCGGAAGAGACGCTGACAGGTTCTCGTAGCCCGCCTCGGTGATCAGGATGACGTCTTCGATGCGGACGTAGACCTTGTCGTCGGGGATGGTGAGCGCCGGCTCGATCGTGAAGATCATGCCAGGCTGCAGGGTCTCGAATGGGGCGTCGACGTCGTGGACTTCCATGCCGACCCAGTGCCCGAACATCCCGCCGCGGTGCTCGCGGTAGCGTCCGACGAAACGCTCGGCCGCGGCCTTGACCTTCGGGTCGCCAATTGACGCACTGGCCAGGTACGCCTCCATCTTCACAACCGCTTCCTTGACGATGGCCGATGGCGTCTTGCGTGGAGCAATCGACGTCAGCAGGGCCTGGTACAGCCTCAGGTACACGGTGTAGAGCTCGCGCTGCGCGGCGGTGAAGCGGCCGGTGGCGGGGAACATGCGCGTCACGTCAGAGGTGTAGTAGCGGTAGTCGGGCGCGTAGTCGAACAGCACGAGGTCGCCATCCGCCATCGGTGCCGACAGCGCGTGGTAGTGCGGGTAGTGCGCGTTGGCTCCCGTCGCCACCAGCGCGAAATAGGCATTCCCCTGCGCCCCACCTGCCCTGAAGACCTGGTCGGCGGCGGCCGCGACTTCGTATTCGCGCTTGCCCACGGCCGCAGCGCGCATGCCGGCGAGGATTCCCTCGCACGCCAGCCGGGTCGCTTCCCTGACCAGCGCGATTTCGCGTGGACTCTTGATCAGCCGCAGCGCATCGACGATGGGATCGAGGTTGCGCAACTCGATCGCGGGATGCGCATTGCGGATCCGCGACATGAAGGCCACTTCCTTCGACACGCGGCCGTCCCAGGGATCCGAGAACGACGCCGCGGCGTGGGCCTTCACCTGCCCCTCGGTCGCCGCGCCGAGTGCCTCGGGACGGAACGGCACGTAGAGTGGGCGCCCTTCGTCGGCCACGTCGGCGAGCATCGCCGCGAACGCGTCACGCGACACGACACGTTCGATGCCGCTGAGTTGCTGCGCCTCTGGCCCAGGCACCAGCACCGGCCCCTCGCTCCGCTCGAGGCGCTCGTTGCGCGGTGGCAGGAACGCGGTCGTCGTCCTGCTCCGCCCGTCGATCATCACGATTGCGCGCGGCACCTCGATGCCCGTGAGGTAGAAGACCTGGTTGTTCTGCCTGAACGGCGCATACGAGGGCAATTCGGTCGCCCCGCTCAGCACCGCCACGCCGTCGCCGATCTTCGCCATCACCGCCTGTCGCCTGGCGGCGAACTCCTCTTTCGGGAAGGCGTCGGTGAAGAGCGGCTGCGCAGTGGCAGGCGCCGGCAACAGCGACGTCAGCACGGCGGCGAGCATCTGGGCAATCGGCAGGTGGCGCGGTCGGATCATTGGTGGCATCCCCTGGTCAGGCGTGCGTGGCCGGCAGGGCGTTGCCCACGCCGGCGTCGAAGGTTGACACGGTGTCGTTGACGTTCCGCAGCGGAAGCGGTGCCGACCAGCGCGCCGTGAGCCGCGACACGATCGGCAGCAGCACCACCCCGGTCAGCGCGGCGAGCGTCTTGAACGGGAACAGGAGCGCGACGCCATCGTACCAGTCGGCGGGCTGGCCGGGGAGAAGGGGCGCGAAGATCGCCGGATAGTCGATCAGCACCGGCAAGCCGAGCAGCGGTTCGCCGCCGCCCAACCGCAGCACGAGCGACACGGTGAAGGCCACGACCGACCCCGCCAGGTTGACGCGGGCGTCGTAGAGCGCGAACACGAGTTGCGGGAACAGCAGCACGAACACGAGGTCGCTGGTGAAGAACCACAGCGCCTGCACGCTCTGGACCTTGAGCGCCATGACGGCCGCCGCTGCGCCGAGCACGACGATCGACCAGCGGATCAGCGTCGCAAGCTGGCGCATCGTGAGGTCGGGCCTCAAGAGCCGATAGCCGCAGTTCCACGCGAACATCGAGCCCGCCGACAGGATCGACGCGCTGAAGCTCGAGGTGACGGCACCGATGATCGCGCACAGGCCGAGCAATCCGACGACCGGCGGCAACACGTGACGGAACAGCATCGGCAACGCCTGCGCCGGCTGCTGCTGCAGGCTGGCGGCAAGATCCGGGGGCCACGCGTGCAGCAGCGCGGCCTGCCCGAGCAGGAGCGGCGGCACCGTGAAGGCGATCGTCAGCAGGCCCGCGAGCAGCGAGTGTGCCTGCGCGCGCCCGGGCGTGCGACACGACAGCACGCGCTGGAAGTAGCAGTTCCACGGGACGCCGCCCAGCATGAGCATCAGGCTGACGTCCCACCAGTTCACGACCGACGGCGTCGTCCACATGGTCGCCGTGGGCCCGGTCGGAGGCACCGCGATGCCAGCTTCTGGCCGCAGCGCCGCGTAGCCGGCCCACACCGCGTCGAGGCCGCCGAACTGCGCGCTCACGACCACGAGCGCGGCGGCAAGGCCGAGCACCACGAGCACAAGCTGGATGGCGTCGGTGTACGCCACCGACCACATCCCGCCCGCGACGGTGTACGCCGTCACGACGACGGCCGAGAGCAGGATGGCGGTCGTGAGCGGCATCCCGATGATGACGCCGAAGGTCGAGCCAATCGCCACGAGCAGTTCCGCGCTCCAGAACACCTCGGCGAGCATCGCCGGCACGAACAGGACGACGGCCCAGCGCCTGCCGAAGCGCGCCTCGAAGGGATCGATCAGCGTCGTGAACGCGTGGCGGCGCATCGTGCGCGCGAAGAAGAGGCCACCGATCAGCAGGCTGATGCCGAAGCACACGCCGCCCTGCAGGCCCGACACGACGCTGCTGCGGTAGACGCCTTCGGCCGTGCCGAGCAGGTAGCCGCCATCGACCCACGTCGCGGTCATCGTCAGGGTCGCGATCCAGACGGGCATGTTGCGGCCCGCGACGATCAGGTCGGTGGTGTCACCACGACGCACACGGCGCGCGGCAAGCCATCCGATGCCGAGGAACGCGGCGTAGAGCCCGAAGACGACGAGCGTGGCCATGTGCGGGCGACAGGATACTCCGAGCAGGGCCGTGCACACGGTCCCGGGCCGAGGGCTGGGGTCGCCTCGAGGCGTCTTCACCACACGACTGGATTCCGCTGCCCAGCGAGTGACGCTCGGCACTAGACTTGAACGGTGCCACGCGCGTTTCTGCTCCTGCCCCCCGGGGAGCGCCGGAGGATCCATGAAAGCAGCACTCGTACTGGCGGCGCCCATGCTGGCGGTCGCCGTCCTGGCATCGGCCGACGTGACGATCACGTCATCGATGACCGGGCGGGCGGGTAACGCCCCCGGCGGGCCGGCCGGCCGTGCCTCCTCCACGGACGTCTCGGGAACGCAGGTGTCGTTCTACAAGGGAGCGAAACTCCGCACCGATTCGACGATGCGCGGCACGACCCGCACCACCATCGTCGATCTGGGGGCGAAGACGATCTTCGTCATCGATCACGCCGCGAAGTCGGCCATCCGCCACGCGATCACCCAGTCGACCGGCGATGCGAAGGCGACCATGACGGACGTCACGCTGACTCCCACGGGAAAGACACGAATCCTGCTCGGCCAGTCGTCTGACGAGTACGCGTGGTCGATCACGTTCGTCGACTTCCCCGCGTCGAACGGCGCGGCGCGCAAGACCCGGTGGACGGTCAGTGGGACGGCGTGGCTGGTCTCGGGCGGCCCGCTGAACGCCGACTACACGTCGTTCCATGCCACGGCCGCCGACCTGGGCCTGCCCGTCAACGCACCAGCGCCTCCCGTGGCACGCAACCTCGCCGCGGCAACGGCCGCTGTGCAGGTAGCGCTTGCGGCCAGGGGCGTCGCCTACGCACTCGATTCGGCGGTCGCGTTCGAGGACATCACGACCAGCGACACGCTCCTCGATCGCCAGCCGGTACCTCCCGGGGCGCCGCGGACCCAGGCGGGCAACGGTGGGACATCTTCGATGGTCGTGACGAAGGTGTCTGCCGACCCAATCCCCGACTCGACGTTCGAGGTGCCCGCTGGGTACTCGGTGAAGTCAGCATCCGTGCGATAGGGCGTGCGCGACGCGCGCTGGCGTGTTCCCGGCTGCGGACCAGGCTCCGGCGGGGGTGGTATCCTTCGCGGTCACCATCCCCGAGGAGCCTGCGATGCGTCGCGCCGTCCCGTTGTCGTTGTGCGTGTGCCTGATCGCCCTGTCGTCCACCATCCCCCACGCGCAGAACACGCCGAAGCCGCCTGCGGGCTACACGCGCGCGACGGCCGACGGCACGGCGCGCTTCGAGCGGCTCGCGATCGAGACGCCGACGCCCGACAACGCACGGCGCTGGCTCTTCCAGCTCACCGAGGAACCGCACGTCGCCGGCACGCCCGCCGAGAAGAAGGCCGCCGAATACGTGCGCGATCGTTTCAGGGAGTTCGGCATCGAGGCCGACCTGGTGCGCTACGACGTCTTCCTCAACCATCCGAAGCACGTGTCGCTCAGGATGACGCAGCCGCGCGAGGAAGCGCTGGCGCTCATCGAAGACGCGTACGCGCAGGACAAGGACTCGACGCCGCGCGGCATGTTCCCCGCGTTTCATGGCTACGGCGCATCGGGAACGGCGTCGGGCGAAGTGATCTACGTCAACTACGGCTCGCCGGCAGACCACGAGCGGCTCACGCAGATGGGCCTGTCGGTCGAGGGCCGCATCGCGCTCGTGCGCTACGGCGGGGCGTTCCGCGGGCTCAAGGTCAAGGAAGCGCAGGATCGCGGCGCGGTCGGCGTGCTGATCTTCTCAGACCCGGCAGACGACGGGTACATGCGCGGCGACGTGTTTCCCGATGGGCCGATGCGGCCACCCTCAGCGATCCAGCGCGGGTCGGTGCAGTTCCTGTCGCTGCAGCCCGGTGATCCCTCCACGCCCGGCGGCGTGCCATCGACGGCGACGGCGAAGCGCATCACGCGCGAGCAGATGACCAACGTCCCCAGGATTCCGTCGCTGCCGATCGCGTACCGCGAGGCCGAGAAGCTGCTGCGGGCGATGGGTGGGCCGCGGGTGCCCGACGACTGGCAGGGGGGCCTGCCCTTCTCGTATCACGTCGGGCCTGGCGGCGCGGCCGTCGAGATGGTCGTCGAGATGGACGAGGGCCTCAAGCCGATCTACAACGTCGTCGCGAAGATTGCGGGCAGTGGCGACCAGGTCGTGGTCGTCGGCAACCATCGTGATGCGTGGACGCCGGGTGCCGTTGACCCCAACTCGGGCACGGCGGCCATGCTCGAGGCCGCGCG
This sequence comes from Acidobacteriota bacterium, assembly GCA_016789685.1. Classification (GTDB taxonomy): domain Bacteria; phylum Acidobacteriota; class Vicinamibacteria; order Vicinamibacterales; family JAFNAJ01; genus JAEUQQ01. Next base: position 13,285 of record JAEUQQ010000533.1, read on the forward strand.
TGCGCTCGGCGCGGCAACGAAGGCCGGCTGGAAGCCGAAACGGACGATCCTCTTCTGCTCGTGGGATGCCGAGGAGTACGGCCTCGTGGGTTCGACCGAGTGGGCCGAGGAGCACGCCGCGATGCTGTCGTCGAAGGCGGTGGCGTACCTGAACGTCGATGCGGCGGTGACCGGCTCGGCGTTCGGCGCGTCTGGCGTGCCGTCGATGCGCGACGTGATTCGCGAGGTGGCGGCGGCGGTGCCCGAGCCGAAGCGCGGCGGAACGGTCGGCGAGTTGTGGGAACGGCAGCAGAAGGCGGCGTGGGCGCGCACGGCGCCCGTGGGGCTCGACGGCAAGGACGCGGCGTTCGACCTGCAGTTGGGACGCCTGGGCTCGGGCTCCGACTACACGGCGTTTCTCGACCATCTCGGCATCCCGTCGAGCGACATGGGGTTCGGCGGGCCGTATGGCGTGTATCACGCGGTGTACGACAACTTCTACTGGATGTCGCACTTCGGGGATCCGGAGTTCCTCTACCACCAGGCGGCGGCGCGGGTGCTCGGCTTGCTGGCGATGCGGATGGCGACGGCCGACGTGGTGCCGCTGCGCTTCACGGGGTATGCGACGGCGTTGCGCGACGATCTCGATGCGATGCGGCGCGATGTGATTCGCGCGGCGCGCACGGCGACGACGGCGCCGTTCCTGCCCGACTTCGGCCCGCTGCTCACGGCGCTGTCAGACTTCGACACTGCTGGGCGTGCGGCCGACGCCGCGGTCGATCGCGCGCTTGGCGCGGGTGACGCGTCGGCGTTCGAGCGCATGAACGCCGCGCTGACGCAGGTGGAGCGGGCGTTTCTCGACAAGGACGGCCTGCCGGGGCGTCC
>JAEUQQ010000549.1 GCA_016789685.1 Acidobacteriota bacterium
CGATCCTCACGGGCGCGCGCCTCGCTCACCGAGAGGTTCCGCCCGCGGAACGGCTGGTTGTTCAGTCGCGTCACCGCGTCTTCAGCCGGGCCGCGCTCGACGAACTCGACGAACGCGAACCCGCGCGGACGCCCGGTCTCACGGTCGACCGGGAGGAAGACCGACGAGAGTTGACCAATCGCCCCGAAGTGCTCGCGCAACTCCTGTTCGGTGGCATCGTACGGCAGGTTCCCTACGAACAGACGGACCGGCATTCTGACCTCGTGAAGCCCTCAGTGAACGAACGTGCGTGGTGTGGGTGAGTGGGATGGGTGACGGCGTAGCCGCAGCGGTAATCGCATGGGTGCCGACGTCGCGCCACGACGAGGGGCGAAGCATACACTGTCGTTGGGCGCGGTCAGGGCGCTGTCAACTCGCATAGCCTGACAAGGGCACGGGGCAGGATTCTACACGAAAACCTGTCGCGATGTGCAAATCCCGCCAGCACATGGGGTCACCACCCCCGGCCGCTCAGGAACGCTCGTCGAACGGCAGGCGCGGACGCCCGCCTCCGTCAGGGCGGCACGGCCGCTCGTCGTCGGTCAGGTTGTGGACGCTCACCCCCAGCAGCCTGACCGGACGCGAGCCGGCCTCGCTGCGGTCGAGTAGCGCGAGGGCACGCGCACGCAGGTCGCGCTGGTCGCGCGTGGCCTCGTCACGCGAATGGCTCCGGGTGATCGTCGTGAAGTCGTCGTAACGCACCTTGAGGGTCACCGTGCGGGCAAACATCTCGCGTCGTTCGAGCCAGGCCGCCCCGGCGTCGGCCATGCGCGCCACGTGCCCCGCGATCGCGTCGCGGTCGGTGAGGTCGGTCGAGAACGTCCGCTCCATCCCCGACGACTTCGCCGTGCGGTGGGGCTGGACCTCGCGGGGGTCGAGCCCGTGCGACAGGTTCCGCAGCCACTCGGCATGGCTGCCCACGGTGCGCGCCAGGACGTCGGGGGCCACCGTCCGGATCTGCACCAGCCGCGTGACGCCGATGCTCCGTAGCCTGGCGGCCGTCACGGGGCCGACACCCCAGAGGGCATCGACGGGCAGCTGGTGCAGGAAGGCCTCGACCCGGCCGGGCGCAATCACCGTCAGCCCGTCGGGTTTCTTCCAGCCCGACGCGATCTTCGCCAGGAACTTGTTTGGCGCCACTCCGGCCGACGCCGTCAGGCCCGTCGTGTCGCGGATGGCGGCCTTGAGGCGCTGCGCCACGGTCATGGCGAGCGGTTCGTGCCAGGCGTTCTCGGTCACGTCGAGATACGCCTCGTCGAGCGACAGCGGTTCGACCAGCGGCGTCACCTCGCGGTAGAGCGCGAAGATCGCCTGCGAGATCGCGCGGTACTTCTGGAAGTCGGGGCGCACCACGGCCAGCTGGGGGCACAGGCGGACGGCGCGCGACATCGGGATGGCCGAGCGCACGCCGAAGGCGCGCGCCTCGTAGCTGGCGGCGGCGACGACGCCGCGGCCGTTGGGATCGCCGCCGACGGCGACGGGCTGCCCGCGCAGTTCCGGGCGGTCGCGTTGTTCGACCGACGCGTAGAAGGCGTCCATGTCGAGGTGCAGGATGCGACGCGTGGGCGGCACGCGTGCAGTGTACGCCCGCCATCTTTTCGTGGCGCGAGGCGCCCGAGTACACTCGACGCCGTGGCCGCGGCGCACGAGGCGTTGGGTGGCCGGGAACGACGGGGGGCATGCACTCGTCTCGGAGGACGTTGATGCCGCGCGGGCCTGGGCGCGCACGGCGCGACGCGCTGGCCACCTATCGTGGCGGGCAGGAGCAGGACACCGTGGACATCGAGAACCTGATTGGATCGGTCGTGCGTGGGGCCCTGACGGGCAAGAAGAAGAAGCACCGCGGCGCGCTCGGCTACCTGACGGGAAGCCGTCGAGGGTCGAGCAGCTGGATCAACGGCAGTACGCTGCTGGCGGCGGCCGGCGTGGCGTGGGGCCTCTACGAGACCATGCAGCAGAAGGGCACCGTCAGCGCGCCCACCGGTGCGCCGGGCGGCGTGCCGTCGGGCGTGATGTCGGCGCCGCCCGCGCCTGCGCCGCCGGGGCCGCCGCCGGTGCCGGCGGGCGTGCCCAGCGCACCACCAGAAGTCCTGCGCGTCATCCGCCTGACCATCTCGGCGGCGCGCGCCGATGGCACGCTGACACCGCATGAAGAGGCGAGCATCCTCGCGCAGGCGCGCGCGGCGGGGATCGAGGCGCTGGTGACGCGCGAGTTGCAGACACCGCTGCCCCTGGCGGTGGTGCTCGACGGCGTCAGCGATCCCAAGGTGAAGCAGGATCTCTACACGCTCGCGTTCACGATCGTGCGTGCCGACGAGCAGGTCAGCAGTGGTGAGCGCGCCTATCTCGCCCAGGTGGCGCACCAGCTGGGCATCGATCCCGAGGTCGCCCAGCAGCTCGAGCGTGATGCGGCGAGCGGCATCGCGGCGGCGTCGGCCGACACGACGCCGCAATAGCGCGTCGGGACTGGGGCCGTGTGACGCCCGGCCCCGAGGTGCGGCGACGCTCGTCGCCGCCAGGCGTCGTTCCCCGGGGAAGTGTGGATAATCGCGGAATGCGGCCCCGCGCAGCGTGCGCGGCGGCGAGCACGGAGGGTGTGCAGATGCCCAGCGGGCAGCAGTGGTACATGGCCATCGGCGGCCACCAGGTCGGGCCGATCGTCGAAGACGAGTTCATTGCCAACATCAAGAGCGGCAGCGTGGATCCCGGGACGCTGGTCTTCACCGGCGGGATGACGACGTGGACGCCATTGCGCGACGTGCCGGCCATGGCGCAGCACCTGCCGGGTGGCGCGGCGGCCCGCAGCGCCTTCACGCCGCCCCCGCCGCCGGGGCGGACGGCCCACGACATCGACTTCAAGATCGAGGGCAACGAGATGCAGTTCGTCGAGGTCGAGCTCGATCCCGGCGAGAGCGCGATTGCCGAGGCGGGGACGTTCATGTACATGACGCCCGGCATCGAGATGGAGACCGTGTTCGGCGACGGGAGCCAGCAGGCGCAGGGCAGCGGGATCATGGGCGCGCTGCTGGGGGCCGGCAAGCGGATCCTGACGGGCGAGAGCCTGTTCATGACGGTGTTCACGAACAAGGGCGGCGGTGGGAAGCAGCAGGTGGCGTTCGCCGCCCCGTATGCGGGCAAGATCCTGCCGATGGATCTGAAGGCCCTCGGCGGCGAGCTGGTGTGCCAGAAGGACTCGTTCCTGTGCGCCGCGCGCGGCGTGTCGGTGGGGATCGCGTTCCAGAAGAAGATCGGCGTCGGGCTGTTCGGCGGCGAGGGCTTCATCATGCAGCGCCTGCAGGGCGACGGGCTGTGTTTCGTGCACGCCGGTGGCACCATCCACACGCTGGAACTGGCGCCGGGGCAGACGCTGCGCGTCGACACGGGCTGCCTGGTGGCCCTGCAGCCGACGGTGAGCTACGACATCCAGTTCGTGGGCAAGGTGAAGACGGCCCTGTTCGGCGGCGAGGGAATCTTCTTTGCCGCGTTGACCGGGCCGGGGAAGGTGTGGCTGCAGTCGCTGCCGCTGTCGCGGCTGGCCGACCGCATCTACAAGGCCGCGCCGCAGAACAGCCGCGGCCGCCGCGAAGAGGGCTCGGTGCTCGATCACGCCTTCGGCCTCGGCAACCTCCTCGACGGCGACGGCCGGTAGCGACCGCGCCTTCGCGCCTCCGGCGTAGGGGCGCACCATGGTGCGCCCCCCCGCACCCGTTCACCCGAGTCGAAGGCCTGCTACAATCAGCGGTCGTTTTGCGGGCCGGCGCCCTCACGGGGGCCGGCCCGTTCGTTTCGGAGTCACCGGCCCCGACGCGCCCACGCCTCCACTGGGGCGCGCGAGGGCAGAGCAGGCAACGTCCACGCATGGCGCCACAGTTCGTCTTCACGATGAAGGGGCTCGGGAAGGTCTATCCCCCCGACCACACCGTCCTCCGCGACATCTGGCTCTCGTTCCTGCCCGGCGCCAAGATCGGCGTCCTGGGCTACAACGGCGCCGGCAAGAGCACGTTGCTGAAGATCATGGCGGGCCTCGAGACCTCGTTCATCGGCGAGGCCTTCCCCTCGGCCGGCCTCACCGTCGGGTACCTGGCGCAGGAGCCGCAACTCGATCCCCTCAAGACGGTCTTCGGCAATGTCGACGAGGGCGTGCAGCCCGTCCGTGACCTCCTCAACCGCTTCGACGAAGTCAACATGAAGCTCGGCGAAGACCTGTCGCCCGACGAGATGGACAAGGTCCTCGAGGAACAGGGCCGGCTGCAGGACAAGATCGACGCCACCAACGCGTGGGACCTCGACTCGCAGATCGACCACGCCATGGACGCCCTGCGCTGCCCACCCGGCGACGCCGACGTCACCACGCTGTCGGGCGGCGAACGCCGCCGCGTGGCGCTCTGCCGCCTGCTGCTCCAGTCGCCCGACCTGCTCCTGCTCGACGAACCCACGAACCACCTCGACGCCGAGTCGGTCGCCTGGCTCGAGCACTTCCTGCAGTCGTACGCCGGCACCGTCGTCGCCATCACGCACGATCGCTACTTCCTCGACAACGTCGCTGGGTGGATCCTCGAACTCGATCGCGGCACGGGCATTCCGTGGCAGGGCAACTACTCGTCGTGGCTCGACCAGAAGCAGAAGCGCCTCGAACTCGAACAGAAGTCCGAGACGAAGCGCCAGCGCACATTGCAGCGCGAGCTCGAGTGGATCCAGATGTCGCCGCGTGCCCGCCAGGCCAAGGGCAAGGCACGCCTCAACGCCTACGAAGACCTGCTGCAGCAGGACCAGGCGCAGAAGATCGAGACGGCCGAAATCTACGTCCCGCCTGGCCCGCGCCTCGGTGACGTGGTCGTCGAGGCACGCGACGTCAAGAAGGGCTACGGCGACCGGCTGCTCTTCGACAACGTCAACTTCACGCTGCCGCGGGGCGGCATCGTCGGCGTCATCGGTCCCAACGGCGCCGGCAAGACGACGCTCTTCAGGATGATCGCGGGCCAGGAGACACCAGACGGCGGCACGTTGCGCGTCGGCGAGACGGTGCAACTGGGGTACGTCGATCAGAGCCGCGACGCGCTCGACCCCGACAAGACGGTGTTCGAGGAGATCGCTGGCGGCCTCGACGAGGTCGAACTCGGCAAGCGCCGGGTCGCCTCGCGCGCCTACGCGTCGTGGTACAACTTCAAGGGACGCGACCAGCAGAAGAAGGTCGGCACGTTGTCGGGCGGCGAGCGCAACCGCCTGCACATGGCCAAGCTGCTCAAGGGCGGCGCCAACCTGCTGCTGCTCGACGAGCCGACCAACGACCTCGACGTCGATACGCTGCGCGCGCTCGAGGAAGCGCTCGTCGACTTCGCCGGCTGTGCCGTGATCATCAGCCACGATCGCTGGTTCCTCGATCGCATCGCGACGCACATCCTCGCGTTCGAGGGTGACTCGCAGGTCGTCTGGTTCGAGGGCAACTACCAGGACTACGAAGCCGATCGGAAGCGTCGGCTCGGGGCCGCGGCCGACCAGCCGCACCGAATCAAGTACCGCAAGCTGACGCGCTAGCGCCCCCCCCGACACATGACCATCACCGAACGTATCGCGACGGAACTCGCCGTGCGGCCGTCGCAGGTCGACGCGACCGTGCGCCTGCTCGACGAAGGCGGCACCGTCCCCTTCATCGCCCGCTACCGCAAGGAAGCCACCGGCGGACTCGACGACACGCAGTTGCGCAATCTCGAGGAGCGCCTGCGCTACCTGCGCGAACTCGAGGAGCGGCGCGACGCGGTCCTTGCGAGCGTGCAGGAGCAGGGCAAACTGACGCCCGAACTCGAGGCCGCCATCCGCGGCGCCGAGACCAAGGTCGCGCTCGAGGATCTCTACCTGCCCTACAAGCCGAAGCGCCGCACCAAGGCGACGATTGCGCGCGAGGCCGGCCTCGAGCCCCTGGCCGACGCGCTGTTCGCCAATCCGTCGCTGGTGCCCGACGCCGAGGCCGCGGCGTACGTCGATGCGGCGAAGAACGTGCCCGATGCCGCTGCGGCCCTCGAGGGCGCCCGCTGGATCCTGATGGAGCGCTTCGCCGAGAACGCGACGCTCGTCGGCGACCTGCGCGAGTGGCTCTGGACGCACGGCCAGCTGCAGTCGAAGGTGGTCGAGGGCAAGGAGCAGGAGGGGGCCAAGTTTCGCGACTACTTCGACGCGAAGGAGTCGATCGCGAAGCTGCCGTCGCACCGTGCCCTCGCGCTGCTGCGCGGACGGCGCGAAGGTGTCATCCGCCTCGCGCTCACGCTCGACGATGCGCTGGCCCCGGCCGACGCGGGCGCGCCGTCCATCCCCGAAGGGAAGATCGCGCATCACGCTGGCGTCATCGACCAGGGCCGCCCTGCCGATGCGTGGCTGCGCGACACGGTGCGCTGGACGTGGAAGATCAAGCTCTTCCCGTCGCTCGAGAACGAACTCGAGGGCCGCATGCGCGAGGCGGCCGAGGCCGAGGCGATCCGCGTGTTCGGGCGCAACATCCGCGACCTGCTGCTCGCCGCCCCGGCGGGTCCGCGCGCGACGATGGGACTCGATCCGGGCATCCGGACCGGCGTGAAGGTGGCGGTCGTCGATGACACGGGGAAGGTGCTCGCGACGACCGCGGTGTATCCGCACGAGCCGCGGAACGACTGGAAGGGCGCCCTCAAGACGCTGGCCTCGCTGTGCGAGGCGCACAAGGTGCAGTTGATCGCGATCGGCAACGGCACGGCCTCGCGCGAAACCGACAAGCTCGCGGCCGACCTGATCGCCTCGCGTCCCGAACTCGGCCTCACGCGCATCGTCGTGTCAGAGGCCGGGGCGTCGGTCTACTCCGCGTCGGAGTACGCCGCGCGCGAGTTCCCCGACCTCGACGTGTCGCTGCGGGGCGCCGTGTCGATCGCGCGCCGCCTGCAGGATCCACTCGCCGAACTCGTGAAGATCGAGCCGAAGTCGATCGGCGTCGGGCAATACCAGCACGACGTCAGCCAGGCCGAACTGGCCCGCACGCTGGATGCGGTCGTCGAAGACTGCGTGAATGCCGTCGGCGCGGATGTCAACACGGCGTCGGCGCCGCTGCTGGCGCGCATCGCCGGCCTCAACACCCGCCTGGCGGCCAATATCGTCAGCCACCGCGACGCCAACGGGGCGTTCCGGTCGCGTGCGCAGTTGCGCGACGTGCCACGCCTCGGCGACAAGACGTTCGAGCAGTGCGCGGGATTCCTGCGCATCGCCAACGGCGACAACGTCCTCGACGGGTCGGCCGTGCATCCCGAAGCGTACCCGGTGGTCGAGCGCATCAGCCGCGAGACCGGCACGCCGCTGCAGCAGTTGGTGGGCAACGGCGTGTTTCTCAAGAAGCTGGACCCGGCACGTTTCGTCGATGAACGATTCGGCGTGCCGACGATCAAGGACATCATCGCGGAGCTCGAGAAGCCAGGCCGCGATCCTCGTCCGGAGTTCCGTATGGCCGCACTCAAGGACGACGTGAAGGAAATCAAGGACCTGCAGCCGGGAATGCGCCTCGAAGGCACCGTGACCAACGTCACGAACTTCGGCGCCTTCGTCGACATCGGCGTGCACCAGGACGGCTTGGTCCACATCTCGCAGCTCGCCGACAAGTTCGTGAAGGATCCACGCGAGGTCGTCAAGGCCGGTGACATCGTCACGGTGACCGTGGTCGAGGTGGATGCGGCCCGCAAGCGTATCGGGCTCACGATGCGCACCGGCGATCCGGCCGCGAGGCCCGCCGCCGCTCCTCGTCCGCCGCAGGCGCGCGAGGGTGGACCGCGCCCCTCGCAGCCGTCGCGCGATGGCGGCCGCGGCGCGCAGTCGCAGCGGCGCCCACAGGGACACGGCGCGCAGGGGCAGGCATCGCGTGGGCCCAGGCCGGCGGGTGCCAACGGCGACGCCAACCGCCAGTCGTCGCACCCCGAGCGCCCGTCCGACACCGCGATGTCGGCGGCGTTCGCCAAGTTGCTCAAGCCGCAGTAGTGCCGCGGGCCGGGCTCCGCCCCGGCCCCACCACCTGCCCTGGCAGGGTTCTCGGCTACCATCGCCCTCGTGGAGCGAGATGTCGTCATCGTGGGAGGCGGAGCCGCCGGCCTCGCCACCGCGATCTTCACGGCCAGGCAGCACGCGGACGCCCGCGTCACCGTGGTCGACGGGGCGCGCAGCCTTGGCGCCAAGATCCTCGTCAGTGGCGGCGGTCGCTGCAACGTCACCAACGCCCGCGTCACCGAGCGTGACTTCAGCGGCGCAAGCCCCGGCGCCATTCGCACCGTCCTGCGCGCGCTCCCGCAAGGCGACACGGTGGCGTGGTTCCAGCGCCTCGGCGTGGGGCTGCACGAGGAGGCGCTCGGCAAGCTGTTTCCCGACACCAATCGCGCCCGCGACGTCCTCGACGCGCTGGTCGACGAGGCGCGGCGCGCCGCGGTGAAGATCCTCCCCGCAACGCGCGTTACGGCGATCGCGCGCGGCGCACGCGGCTTCTGCCTGACCACGCCAACCACCGAACTGCAGGCCGACGTCGTCGTCGTCGCGACGGGCGGGCTGGCGCTGCCGGCCACCGGCAGCGACGGCGCGGGGTACCGCTTCGCCGAGGCCCTGGGCCACACGCTCGTGCCGACGACGCCCGCGCTCGTGCCGCTCGTGCTCGAGGGCGATCGTCACGTCGCGCTGAGCGGCGTGGCGCACGAGGTCACGCTCCGCCTCTGGCAGGTGCCGAAGCCGCGCACGCTGGTCGGGAGCTTCCTGTGGACGCACGTTGGCTGCAGCGGGCCGGTCGTGCTCGATGTGTCACGTCACCTGCTGCGGGCCAGGCTCGAGGGGCAGTCACCGGCGCTGATGCTGGCCAGCGTGGGCGAGTCGTTCGACGCGATCGAGGCGTGGTGGGCGCTCGAGCAGCAGTTCAGGCCGCGCGCGCACCCTGCGACCGTGGCCGCGAGCCGCATGCCTCGCGCGGTGGCCGAGCGCCTTACCGCCGAGTCGGGGATCGACGACATGGCGACCCTGGCCACGCTGGGCCGCGAGTCGCGGCGACGGTTCGTGCATGCCATGACCGCACTTGCGCTCGACGTGCGCGACGCGCGCGGCTACACGCATGCCGAGGTCACGGCGGGTGGTGTGTCGATGGCCGACGTCGATCCGGCGACGATGCAGTCGCGCCGTTGCCCAGGCCTGTTCTTCGTGGGCGAAGTGCTCGACGTTGACGGGCGTCTCGGCGGCTTCAACTTCCAGTGGGCGTGGTCGAGCGCCATGCAGGCGGCACGAGGGATAGCCCGCATGGCGACGTAGCCGCCACGCGGGGGCGCGGGCGCCCCGGGCGTCGAACGCCATGGTGGTCAGCAGGCGGTCGGGCTATCGCGGCGCCAGTAGTACCACCAGTTCACGGCAAAGGCGGCAAGTGCAAACACGGCCATGCTCGTGTACGCCCACGCGGGCGACCCGAACCGCTCGATGCACCAGCCGAGGAAGATCGGCGGGAAGAACCCGCCGAGGGCCCCGAGGCAGCTCACGATGCCGATGACCGCGCCCGCCTCCTTGCGGTTGACGACGGGGATGATCTTGAAGACCGATCCGTTGCCGAGGCCTGCGGCCGCGCAGATCACCATGATCGTGACAAAGAACCCGGTGAACCCGTCGGGCCTGATGTACCCGGACAGCCCGAAACCTCCGACAGCCATCACGCCGATCGCGAGAGCCGTGATGCGTCCCGCGCCGATGCGGTCGGCGGCCCACCCGCCGAGGGGCCGCGTCAGTGTCGCCACCAGCGGGGCGAACGGCGCGTAGAACAGGGGGCTCGGCGCGCCTCCGGGTGCGTGCGCGAACACCTCGCGGATGATGAGCGGGAGCGACGACCCCATGGCGACGAAGCAGCCGAAGGTGAGGAAGTAGAGAAACGACAGGACCCAGGTGTGGCGATCGCGGGCGACACCGAGCTGCGACGACAGGGTCTTCGGCGCCATCGGGTAGTCGCGCGTGCCGAACCAGATCAGCGCGGTGCAGATGACGATCAACGGTGCCCAGATGAACGCGGCGTTCTGGAGCCAGACCTGCCTCGTGGCCCCGCCGGCGAGCGCCAGGGCCTGCGGGCCGCCAGCGAGCGAGCCGAACAGGGCGGTGCCGATCACGGCCGGGATGGTGAACTGCGCGAGGGTGACGCCGAGGTTGCCGAGCCCGTTGACGCCCAGCGCGGTGCCCTGCCGCTGCTTGGGGAACCACAACGTGACCACGCCCATCGACGTCGCGAAGTTCGCGCCGGCAATGCCGGTGAGCGCGGCCCAGAACAGCAGCGTGCCGAACGACGTGCCCGGGTCAGACAGGACGAAGCCCGTGCCGATGACGGGCACCAGCATCGCAGCCGTGACGGCCGCGTAGCTGCGACGGCTCCCGTAGCGCGAGACGATCAGCCCGTAGGGAATGCGCAGCAGCGATCCCAGCAGCGTCGGTGTCGCGGTGAGCCAGAAGGCCTGCTGGGCCGTGATGGCGAAGCCAGCATCACGCAGGCGCAGCGTGATGGCCGACCACATGAACCAGACGGCGAAGGCGAGCGCCAGCGAGACGGCGCTGATGGCCAGTGTCTGCCACGCGAGGCCCGCGTTGGGGAAGGGCTCGGCGGCCTCGGGCCGCCTGGCCACCCGCAACGGCCCCGGCAGCACGGTGAGCAGCCCGGCGCCGGCCAGGAACAGCACCAGCGAGGCATAGAACGCGGGCCAGACGATCGACCGGTCACCGCCGAGCGCGGTGTTGAGGCCGGCGGTCAGGAGCCAGATCTGCAGCGAGACAATGGTGATCAGCAGCGCGATGACGCCGACGAGCACGGCGTTGGTCTTGCTGGGGTGGGCGTGGGTCTGGGCGCGCCTGGAGTCACTCATGGTGTCGGATCCTCACGCGCAGGTGGCGCCGGCGCCGCCGGGCACGGGCGCGACACCGCCGGCGTCCTGCTGCGACACCTCGGTCGGCGCGGGCGTGCCGACCAGCACGACGTCAGCGCCCCGGACGTCGACGTCGAAGCGGCGGAGCGGGCGTGGCGGTGGGCCCTGCAGGACGGCACCCGTCTGCGCATCGAACGCGCCGTTGTGGCACGGGCAGACGATGCGGCCCTCCTGGGCGGTGTAGTAGACGGCGCACGACAGGTGCGTGCACTTCTGCTCGTAGGCGCGCCAGGTCGTGGCATCGAGCCTGATGAGGATGCCCGGCAGGTGCGTGCCCGGGACGGTGAACGCGCGCATGGCGCCGACCGGGACGTCGTCGGTCGCGCACAGCCGCGTGCCCCCGTCGGGGATGACCGCCTCGGGGCCGAGCTGTTCCTTGACGGCGACCACCCCGCTGCCGACGGTGAAGCCGCCCGAGACGAACACCAGGAACTTCGCGAACTCGCGGCGGCTGACATGCTGCGTCTCGACGCGCTCGATGGGGAAGTCGGTCTCCCAGTCGGGGCGCGCAGGCAGGGTCGTGGGGCGGTCGTCGCTCATCGGTGGATCTCCTCGGTGCCGTGCGCGGTGGCCGCGCGCTGGCGTCGTGTCGTCAGTCGACGATCAGTTCCGTGGCGCCGGCCGGCATCATCACGTTGACCTTCGTCCGCACGGTCTCGCGGCCGAAGCGGAACACGTTGACGGCGACGCTCGCGGGACGCTGCGCCGCCAGTTGCGCGCGCGTGCCGTAGAACAGCGCGCCGCTGGGGCAGACGGTGGCGCACATGGGCTTGCGGCCGGCACTGGTGCGGTCGTAGCACATGTTGCACTTCATCATCAGCTTTGTCGGCTCGAACTTCTTCGGCACGCCGAAGGGGCACGCGATGACGCAGTTTGCACACGCGATGCAGCGCGCGGTCGTGGCGCTGTGCACGATCCCGAACTCGTCCTTCTGGATGGCGTCGGCCGGGCACACGCGCGCGCAGACGGGATCCTCGCAGTGCATGCACACCTGCACCGACGTCTGCGGGCTGTCGGCGCGACTCACGTAGTCGACGCTGATCATTGGCAGTTGCCCGTTGGTCTCGCACTCGGCGCAGGCCATCTCGCAGGCATGGCAGCCGATGCAGCGCTGCGGGTCGACGAAGAACTCCTCGTCGGTCTTGAAGGTGGTCGTCTGCATCAGGCGCTCGCGTGCGCGGCGGTCTCACGCGCAGAAGGAGCCGTGCGGCCGGTCGGCTCGAGCCGGCACGTGCTCACCTTGAACTCGGGGATCTTCGACACGGGGTCGAGGTGCCCCGACGTGAGGCGATTGATCGACTTGCGCCCTGGCCAGTGGTAGGGCACGAAGACGGTGTCTTCGCGGATCGTGGTGACGACCTGCGCGGGGAACTCCGCGCTGCCGCGACGCGTGACCACGCGCACCAGTTCGCGGTCGCGGATGCCGAGGCGGGCCGCCAGGACCGGGTGGATCTCGAGCAACGGCTCCGGGTACTGGTCGACGAGCTTGCCGATGCGGCGCGTCTGCGTGCCGCTCAGGTACTGCGACACGACCCGCCCGGTCGTGAGGATGATGGGGAACTCGGGATCCGGGACCTCGCCCGAGCCGCGGAAGGGCACCGCGTTGAAGTGCGCCTTGCCGTCATTGGTCGGCCACTTCCGGTCTTCCCACAGCCGGGGCGTTCCCGGATGGTCGAGGTCCGGACACGGCCAGAACACGCCCATCTGCCGTTCGATCTTCTCGTAGGTGATGCCGTAGTAGTCGGCCGTGCCGCCCCTCGAGGCGACGCGCAACTCGTTGAAGATGTCTTCAGACGTGGCGAAGGCGAACTTGTCGCCGGCACCGAGCCGCCGGGCCAGGTCGAGCAGGATCGCGGTGTCGGTGCGAGCCTCGCCAGGTGGCGTGACCGCCGCCCGCACGCGCGTGACGCGCCCTTCGGCGGTCGTGACCGTGCCCTCTTCTTCTTCGTGCAACGAGCCCGGCAGCACGATGTCGGCGTGGCGCGCGGTCTCGTTGAGGAAGAAGTCGATCGCGACGTAGAACTCGAGTTTCTCGAGCGCCTCGCGCACCATCTCGCTGTTGGGCAGCGACACGAGCGGGTTGAAGCAGATCGAGACCAGGCCCCTGATCTCGCCGCGATGGATGGCTTCGAGGATCTCGTAGGCCGTCAGGCCCTTGCCGGGAAGCTCGGGCTCGGGGATGCCCCAGACGCCAGCGATGTACGCACGGTGCTGGGGGTTCTCGATGTCGCGGTTGCCCGGCAACTGGTCGCACTTGTGGCCGTGTTCGCGGCCGCCCTGCCCGTTGCCCTGCCCGGTGATGGTGCCGTAGCCGCAATAGGGCTTGCCGATGCGGCCCGTCGCGAGCACGAGGTTGATGCACGAGACGACGTTGTCGACGCCCTTGGTGTGGTGCTCGATGCCGCGGGCGTGCAGCAGGAAGCTCGTCGCGGCGCGCCCCCACCATTCGGCGGCCTGCGCGATCTGCGCGGCCGGCACGCCGGTGACCTCCTCGGCCCACGGCAGCGAAAACGACTCCACCGCCGCGGCCGCCGCATCGAAGCCCGAGGTGTGGTGCGCGATGAAGTCGTGGTCGAGCCAGTCGTGAACGATGAGCTCGCGCAGGATGGCGCCGTACAGCGCGGAGTCGCGCCCCGGGCGCACCGGCAGGTGCAGGTCGGCGGTGCGTGCGATCGGGGTCATGCGCGGATCGACGACGATCAGCTTCGCTCCCGCGTCCCTGGCGCGCCAGATCCAGTGCGTCAGCGTCGGGAACGTTTCGCTGACGTTCGTGCCGCAGATCATCACGACGTCGGCGCGCTCGAGGTCGGCGTAGGTGTTGCTGGCCCGATCGAGCCCAAAGGCCTTCTTGTTGCCGGCACCTGCGCTGACCATGCACAGCCGCCCGTTGTAGTCGAGATTGCGCGTCTTGAGGGCGAGGCGCGCGAACTTGCCGACGAGATAGCTCTTCTCGTTGGTCAGCGAGACGCCCGACAGCATCGCGAACGCATCGCGCCCGTGGGCCGACTGGATCCGCCGGATTTCGCCGACGACCCGGTCGAGGGCGTCGTCCCACGACGCGGGGGCAAAGCCCCGCCCCTCGACGCGTGCCAGCGGGTGCAGCAACCGGTCGGGATGGTTGTTCTGCAGGTAGCGCTGCACGCCCTTCGGGCAGAGGCGGCCCTCGTTGAAGGGAAACTCCTCCCAGGGATCGAAGCCGACGACCCGGTTGTCCTTGACGAGCAGCTTGATGCCGCACTGCATGCCGCAGAAGCAGCAGTGCGTGGGCACGACGGCGTCGGGCTGATCGCGGCCAGGGAATCCCTCGCGCGGCGGGTAGTTGAGGTGCGGGCCGAACTCGGCAATGAGCTGCTCAGCCGCAACGGGTAGTCGTGACATGACGGAATCCTCGGGCTAGCCGAACAGGCGGCCGCTGCGGGTGCGGGCAGCCAGGTGGGCACGGGCCAGGGCCGCACGCTTGCCCTGCGGGCTCAGATCGAGGTGCGACCCCCCGGACGCCAGCGTGAAGTCGAGCCCGATCTCGGTGGCCACCTGCTTGACGTCGGCCACGTGCATCGCGCTGGTGAACGGCTCGCCCGTGTGCGGGCAGACGGCCTGCGGTCCCGCGGCGCCCTCAAGCTGGTAGAGCGCGACGCCGAGCTGGGCCGGGCGCTGGAAGACGTGGAAGAACTTGCCGAACGGCAGCCACACCAGCAACAGGATGACGGTGATGGCGTGCGTGATGCCCATGAACGCATGTGCGCGTCCCTGCATGAACTCGTAGTCCCACGTCAGGCCGAGCCCGGTCACCGAGATCAGGACCAGCAGCACAAGCGGCAGCCAGTCCATCTCGAACGCCTGCGTCGCGATCTGGCCCGCATCGGTCACGCGGCGCCTGATGAAATACGCGGCCCCGGCGATCACCATGAGCGACGACCAGTTGAGGGCGTGGAAGAGATTGAACGCGAGCAGCCCGCCGTGTGGAAACGTCAGGACGCGGAAGCCGAAGACGTGCGCCTCGTACAGCGTCGTCGACCCGGCCTGCAGCGTGAAGTGAATCCAGCCGAACGTGAGTGGCAGCGTGATCGCGAAGGCCGAGAGGCAGCCCCACGCGAGCAGCACGTGGGCGATCCCCCGGGCCCGGCTGCGCCTGAAGATGAACGCCTGTCCGCCGACATCGACGGCGGCGCGTGTCGCGACCGCCCGGGCGTACCGCGCGAAGCGGCGCGAGAACAGCAGTTGCCATCCGCGCCGCCAGTAGAGCTGCGTGGCGGGGCGCTGCAACCACACGGCGTAGCGGTAGACGATCCCGAACGTCGCAAACAGGGTGCCGAAGAGATAGGCGACCAGCGCGCCGTCGAAATTCTGCAGGCTGCGCGAGCCGACGACGACGGCCAGCAGCAGTAGCATCGTCCAGCACGTGGCCCAGCGCAGCGCGCGCCAGTTCAAGGTCGTGAACATCGGTCCCCCCGCTCCGCGGCAATGCTGCCGGCGATGGCGTATGGCGAAACGTACGACGGTTGTGGCGACGGTGGTATGACCCGGATCATAGCGGCACCGATGGCCGTGCGGGCTCGACCGTGGCGCCGGGGCGCCGCTTTGCTACACTAGCGGCCGCCATGTCGACTGAACAGCCTCGCCCGTCGCGCCTGTGGCGCGACATGACCGACACACAGCAGCTCGCGGCATCCCAGGCCTTCTGGGCCGATGAGGGCAGCTACGCCGAGCAGGCCGAAGTCATGGGCCTGATCGCGCGGCAACTCAAGTTCCGCCCCAAGTCGGTGGTCGCGCTGCCCGTCGAGAAGAAGGTGCGCCTGACCCTCCGGATGGGCGCGATGTCAGACGCCGTCGCGGGACGGCTGCTCGTCTCGTACCACCTCGGCACCCAGCGCCTGATGATGTCGGCGTTTCTCGATGCCCTCGGCATCAAGCACGGCGAGGGCCTGATCGACGAGGACGAGACGCCAGCACCAACGCCCGAGCAGATCGATACGGCCGTGGCGGCGGTCCTGCCCAAGTTCCCGGTCGACGACGTGCGGCTGTATTTCCAGACGCTGCTGCTGCAGGACCCCGACACCTGGGGCCGCCTCGCGCAGCACGTGCCAGCACCGCCGGCAGCCTGACGGCCCGCGGGCGTCAACGCGCCGCGTGACGAACGCCGTGACCTGAGGTCGGCGGCCTGGGGCCGCACGAAGGAGCCGAATGCTCATCGAACGCTTCGAGGACAAGGGGCTCGCGCAGTACTCCTACGCCGTGGCCTGCGAAGGTCAGGGCGTCTGCGCCATCGTCGACCCGCGGCGCGACGTCGACGTCTACCTCGAGTTCGCCGCGGCGCGCGGCCTGGCGATCGCGCACGTGCTCGAAACCCACATCCACGCCGACTTCGCCTCGGGCGCACGCGAACTGGCCGCGCGCACGGGGGCCGCCCTGCGTCTGTCGGCCTACGACGAGGGCGAGCTGTACGAGACCGCGTTTCCGCACATCGAACTGCGTGATGGCGACGCGATCGCGTTCGGCGCCGTCCGCATGGTCGCGCGCCACACGCCGGGGCACACGCCCGAGCACGTGTCGTTTCTCGTGTACGACCAGGCGCGCGCGGCCGACGTGCCCATGGTGATGCTGAGCGGCGACTTCCTGTTCGTCGGATCGCTCGGGCGGCCCGACCTGCTCGGCGACGCCGCAACGCTCGCATTGGCGAAGCGCCTCTACCAGTCGGTCGCCACCGTCCTGCCCGGGCTGCCCGACGGGCTCGAGATCGCGCCGGGCCACGGTGCCGGGTCGATGTGCGGCGCCGGCATGAGCGGCCGCCCCGGGTCGACCCTCGGTTTCGAGCGCGCCGCCAACCCGTACCTGCGTCCGCTCACCGAGGCGGCGTTCGTCGAGCTGATCGTCGGGACGGTGCCGCCGTTTCCCGACTACTACCGGCGGATGAAGGTCCTCAATGCCGCAGGGCCGCCGTCGTTGAACGGCCTTCCCGGGCTCGTGGCCCTGCCCGCTGGCCACTTCCGCGACCTCGCCGCCCGCGATCACGTGGTCGTCGACCTGCGCGACCAGTTGTCGTTCGGGGCCGGGCACATCCCCGGCGCGTTCGGGATCGGCGCCGGGCAGAGCCTGTCGACGTGGGCCTCGTGGGTCGTGCCGTACGATCGGCCGCTGCTGCTCGTCGGCGCGGATCAGGCGCAACTCGACGATGCCGTGCGGTCGCTCGTGCGTGTCGGCCTCGACAACGTGCGCGGGTACCTGGCCGGGGGCATCGACTCCTGGGTCAAGGTGGGATGGCAGCTCGCGCACACGCCGCAGATCGCGCCCGAGGCCCTGGCGGCGAGACTCGCCGGCGGCGAGGCCATTCGCGTGCTCGACGTGCGCAACGCCAGCGAGTGGAACAGCGGCCACATCGAGGGCGCGCGGCACATCATGGCCGGCCACCTGCCGGCCCACGTCGGGGAGTTCCGCGACGGCCCGCCGGTCGCCATCGTGTGCGGTGGCGGCTACCGGTCGACCGTGGCGGCGAGCATCCTCGAGCGCGCGGGCATCACGAACCTCATGAACGTGACGGGCGGCATGAACGCGTGGCGGGCGGCCGGCAGGCCGGTCGTGTCGTAGCGCCTGCCCGGACGGCGGCAGGCTACGCCACGGGCAGCGTCAACCGGGCCGAGGCGCCGGTGCGATCCGACCGGTTCTCGAGCGTCACCCGCCCGCCGTTCTGCTCGGCGATCTGCCGCGACAGCACGAGACCGATCCCGGTGCCCCGGGGCTTGGTGGTGAAGAACGGCACGAACAGGTTGGCCGTCGGCGCGAGCCCCTGCCCCTCATCGTCGATGCGGACGTCGACCGCACCGCCCGCGACCGTCCAGCCGACGTCGACCCGGCCGCCCGTGATGTCAACCGCGTCGAGCGCGTTGCGGACCAGGTTGATCGCCGCCTGCTCGACCTGATCCGGGTCGACGAGTACCTCGCACGGTGGTCCGCCGACGACCGTCACCCTGGGATCGGCGGCCAGCGACGCCACGCGGCGCACGAGTGCGTCGACGTCGACGGGCACCGGCCGCGGCGGCGGCAGCCGCGCGATCTGGGCGTAGGCCTCGGTGAACCGGCCCAGCGCGCCGGCGCGCTGGCCGATGATTCCGAGTCCGCGCGTCAAATCGGCCTGCAGGTCGTCGGGCGGCGGCTCGCGCCCGAGCAGCGAAGCGAGGCTCGCCGAAATCGACATGATCGGGGCCAACGAGTTGTTGATCTCGTGGCCCAGCACGCGCACCAGCCGTTGCCACGCCGCGCGTTCCTCGTCGCGCAGCGCACGGCTCACATCGCTGAGGACGAGCAACCGGTGGGGCCGGCCGTGCTGGCGGAACATCCCGCGGCGGACGTCCCAGCGTGCGGTGCGCCCGGCCACGAGCCCGTCGATCACGCGCGGGGCCTCGCCCGAGAGGGCCTCGATGAGGCCGAGGTCGGCGGCGGTGCGCCCGAGGCTGCGTTCGGCGGTGCGCCCGATCAGGCGCTCGCCGGCGCGGTTCACGAGCCTGAGCACGTCGTGTTCGTCGAATGCGAACACGGCGACATCGATCTCGGCCATCACCGCCCGCAGCAGCGCCGTCGCTTCGAGGGCGCCGAGCCGCTGTGCCTTCAGCATGCCGGCCAGCGCGTTCAGTTCGTTGGCGACCTCGCCGAGCGGGTCGTCGGGCCTGCCGGCGCGCGCCCTGAACGAGTAGTCTTCTTCGCGTAGTGCCGACAGGAGGTTGGCCACCGTCTGGAGCGGCCGTTCGACCAGGGCCCGAGCGGCGAGGGCGGCGCCCAGCCAGCAGGTCACGATGGCGGCACCCGTCAGCCACCGCCACACGTCTGGCCAGGGGGCGTGCGCGAGGAGCCAGAGGCCCACACCGACGGCTGGCGCGCCGCCAATCACGACCAGCGCGAGCACGCGTCCGGCGTGTGTGAGCGGCCGCATCTAGAGTCCGTAGCGCTCCATGCGCCGGTAGAGCGCGCTGCGCGAGAGGCCCAGGGCGTCGGCTGCGCGGCTCACGTTGCCGTCGAAGCGCGCCAGCGCCTTCTTGACGAGGAAGGCTTCGACGTCTTCGAGGCTCATGTCTTCGAGCAGCGTGCGCGCCTCGGTCGGCGTGCGCAGCACGAGGTCGGCCTGGCGAATCGTGTGTCCGGCGGTGAGCAGCACCGCGCGTTCGATCGTGTGCTCGAGTTCGCGCACGTTGCCCGGCCAGGAATGCTCGACCAGCGCGTGCAGCGCCGAGGCGTCGAGGCCGCGGATGGCCTTGCGGTACCGCTGCGCGTGCACCTCGAGGAAGCGCTGCGCGAGCGCCGGGATGTCGTCGCGCCGCTCACGCAGGGGCGGGATGCGCATCTCGATCGTGTTGAGCCTGAACAGCAGGTCTTCGCGGAAGCGCCCGCCGGCGATCTCGCGATCGATGTCGGCATTGGTCGCCGTGATCAGGCGGACGTCGGCGCGCTTCGTGCGCGACGAGCCGACGGGTTCGAACTCGCCGCTCTCGACGACGCGCAGCAACTTGGCCTGCAGGGCCATCGGGATGTTGGCGATTTCGTCGAGGAAGAGCGTCCCGGCGTCGGCGAGGTCGAACCGGCCGAGCCGATCGGCGCGGGCGTCGGTGAACGCGCCCTTCACGTGTCCGAACAGCTCGCTCTCGAACACGCCCTCTGACAGCCCGCCGACGTTCACCGTGACCAGCGGCCGCTGGCGGCGGCCCGAGGCCGCATGCAGGGCCTTGGCGATGGTGCCCTTGCCGACGCCATTCTCACCGAGCAGCAGGACGTTGGCATCCGAGGGGCCGATGCGGTGGATCAGTTCGAGGATCCGCCGCATCGCCGGCGACTCACCGACGATCGCCGGCGCCGAGGGCTCGCCGGCCAGGACGCGGTTCTCGGATTCGAGGCGCCGCGATCGTCGAAGGGCGCGGGTGAGGTCGGCCTGCGTGCGCAGGATCGTGACCAGGCGCTGGTTGTCCCACGGCTTGCCCACGAAGTCGCGCGCGCCGCGGCGCATCGCCTCGACCGCGATGTCGATGCTGGCCCAGGCGGTCATGACCACGACCGACAGCGACTCGTCGCGATCGCGGATGGCCGACAGGAGGTCGAGCCCCTCGTGACCCGAGGTGGTGTCGCGGGTGTAGTTCAGGTCGGCCAGGACCACGTCGGCCTCGCCGGCATCGAGCGCGGCGAGCGCGGCTGCCGGCGACGAGGCCGCGCTCACGGCAAAGCCCTCGGCCTTGAGCAGCAGGCGCAGGGCATCGACGACATCCGGCTGGTCGTCGGCGATCAGGACGCGAGGCGGGGCAGGAGTCACGACGTGATGAGTATATGTGCGGCCACCCGCCCCGGGCACGGGCACCGGCGACGTTCGGGACGCTCCGATGCGTCGCCAGCGGCCGGTCCGGGCTAGGCGGTGTCGACCCTGCCGTCGCGCAGACGCACGACACGCGTGCCATAGGCGGCGTTGGTCTCGGAGTGCGTCACCTGCACGATCGTGACGCCCTGCGCGTGGAGCCGCGTGAACAACTCCATGATCTCGCGGCCCTGGTCGGTATGCAGGTTGCCCGTGGGCTCGTCGGCGAGGATCACCGACGGGTCGGCAATCAACGCCCGCGCGACGCCAACGAGTTGCTGCTGGCCTCCCGACAACTGGCTCGGGAAGAGGTCCTTCTTGCCGACGATGCCGAAGCGATCGAGCGTGTCGGCGACGCGTGCCTGCCGCTCGCCCTTCTTCATGTCGCGATACGACAGCGGCAGGTCGAGGTTTTCGGCCACGGTCAGGTCATCGAGCAGGTGGTACTGCTGGAACACGAACCCGATGTGGGTGCGCTGCAGCGACAGCCGGGCGGCCGTGGGCATGGTCCGGATGTCGTGGTCGAGGAAGTGGTACGTGCCCTGCCACTCGGCGTCGTGCATGCCGAGGATGTGCAGCAGCGTCGACTTGCCCGCGCCCGACGGGCCCATGATCGACACGAACTCACCGGCGCGGATCTCGAGCGAGATGTTCCGCAGCACGTACTCGCGGCCGCCCGACCGGGGGTAGCTCTTCTCGAGGTGATCGAGGTGGATCATCGTTGCTCACTCTCCGCGCAGGGCGCGAACGGGATCAGTGGATGCCGCGCGCCAGGCCGGAAGGGCGCAGGCGCCGGCCGTGGCCACCGACAGGATGGCCGCGACCGCCCCGAGCGCGACAGGATCCCAGGGCTGGACGCCCAGCAGCAGCTGCGCCACGGGCCTGACCAGCACCAGCGCCGCGGCCAGGCCCACGGTGGTCCCGATCGCGACGAGCACCAGCGCGTCGCGGACGATCAGGACCACGATCGCGCGTGGCGCGCCGCCCACCGCGAGGCGGACGCCGATCTCACGCCGCCGCTGGACGACGCCGAACGCCAGTGTGCCGTAGAGGCCGACGACGGCCAGCAGGAGTCCGACCGCTCCCAGGACCCCCAGCAGCTGCCCTGCGAGCTTCTGCCGGAACCGGCCGGCTTCGATGTGCGACTCGAGTGTGCGCGGCTGGAACACGTTCAGCGCCGGATCGAGCCTCCGGAACAGGTCGCGGAGCGCGAGTCCTGCAGATGCACTGTCGCCATTCGTGCGCGCCATCAGGGTCATGTCGGTGCGGTACCACTGGGCCAGCGGCACGTAGAAGAACGGGGCCGGCCGTTCGCGCAACTCGCGGTAGGTGCTGTCGCGGGCCACGCCCACGACGGTGACCCAGTCGGGGCCAATCCTGAACCTGCCGCCGACGGCGTCGCGTCCACTCCAGTAGCGCCTGGCCATGGTCTCGTTGATGATCGCGACCCGCGGAGCCGTGGCGGTGTCGGCGTCCGAGAAGTCGCGACCGGCGACCCTGGGGATGCGCATCACGTCGAAGTAGCCGGGCGACACGACGTTCAGGTAGCCGAACGCGGGATCGCGCGACGGCCGTTCGTCACCATCGACGACGAACGTCGTCGAACTCGAGCCCCCGAAGCCGAGCGGAACACGGCGCGCGAGGGCGGCCCGCTCGACGCCAGGCAGCGCCGATGCCTCGCCGAGCAGGCGGGTGTAGAAGGCCTGGCCCCGCTCGCGGTCGTAGCCGCTGCTGAACAACTCGGCGCCAATCATCGCGACACCGTGCGGGTCGAACCCCACGTCGTACGTCCGGGCGCGCTCGAGGCTGCGCACGAACAGGGCGGCCCCGACCAGGAGCACGACCGACAGCGTGACCTGCACGACGACCAGGCCATGGAACCACCGCCGCCGGCTGGCGCCCTGGCCGCCCGCTGCAGCGTCCTCGCGCAGCACGCTCGTCGTGTCGGGCCGGCTGGCGCGCCATGCCGGTGTGAGTCCGAAGACCAGGCCCACCAGCGTCGAGAGCGCGAACGTGACCGCGAGCGCCGCGCCGTCCACGCTGCCCGCGAAGACGATCGGCAGGTCGGTTGACGGCACGATGCCCTGGATGACCTGCGTGCCGACGTGCGCCAGCGCGAGCCCGGCCGCGCCGCCCGCGAG
>JAEUQQ010000554.1 GCA_016789685.1 Acidobacteriota bacterium
TCGGGTCGTTCTCGGCGTAGATCGGCGAGCCGCTGAGATCGTCGTCCCAGTTGGGACCCGATTCGATGTCGACAAACTTCCCCGTGACGAGCGAGATCGGCCGCGCTGTGGGCTGATCCGGCCCTTCGGGGGCGTTGTACAGGTGCTGGTAATCGTACGTCCACGGTTCGTAGTAGTCGTCGAGCGTTGGCAGGTGCGGATGGTGGAAGATGTTGGTGACCGTGCGCGCCTTGCTCGTCGACCGTAGGCTCAACTGCCCGTCGTCGCCGAGCGCCCAGCCGCCCTGGTAGCTCGACTGGTCCTCCCAGCGCGTCGGGTAACCGGTCCCCGGTTTCGTCTCGACGTTGTTCCACCACATGTACTCGGCGCCCTTGCGGTCGGTCCAGATGTTCTTGCACGCCAGGCTACACGTGTGACACCCGATACACTTGTCCAGGTGGAACACCATGGCGATCTGCGAGCGGACGTCCATGCTTCGGCTCCTGCGCGAAATCGAGACCGGTCTCTACCAGTGCAGCCCCGGGAGCTTCCGCACGAACACGTGCGTGTCGCGGTTGCACCCGACCGGACCCCAGTAGTTGAACCCGTACGTGAACTGGCCGTAGCCGCCGCACAGCAGGTTCGGTTTCAGACGCGTACGTGTCAGACTGTTGTGCCCGCCGGCCCGCTTGTGCCCCCTGATCGGCGATTTCGGGACCGAGAACGTGCGCTCGGGCGAGTGGTACTGGATGCACACGCCGCGCGGGATGCGCGCGCTCACCACAGCGCGTGTCACCACGACACCGTGATCGTTGTGCACCTCGACCCAGTCGTTGTCGACGATCCCGATCTCCTCGGCATCCTTGTCGTTCATCCAGAACGGCTCGATCCCGCGCGACAAGGTCGTCATGCGCTGGTTGTCGCCGTAGGTCGAGTGGATGTGCCACTTCCCGTGCGGCGTCAGGTAGTTGAGCATCTTCGTCGGGCCGACGGCCTCCGACACCCGCAGGTCGGCGTACTCGGACGGTTTCGGTTTCGGTTTGAACGTGGGCAGGTGTTCGCCGTACTGCAGGTACATCAGGTGGTCGAGATAGAAGTGCTGCCGCCCCGTCAGGGTGCGCCACGGCACCAGCGCTTCGACGTTGTACGTGAACGGTGAGTACGCGCGCCCGTCGGTGACCAGCCCCGACCACATCGGGCTGTTGATGAACCGGGTGGGTCGCGTCTGCAGGCCCTTGTAGTCGACCCGCACGTCGCGCGACTTATCGACGAGATACGCCAGCGGCCGTCCGACCCGTTCTTCCATGTTGCGGTACGACCGATGCGCCAACTCGCCGTTCGTGACCGTCGCGAAGCGGAGGATCACGTTGCAGACGTACTCGTCGTCGGCGAGCGAGAGGTAGCGCTGGCCGCCCCATTCGCGTGTGGGCAGCGAGCGCAGCGCCTCGTCGTGGACGTCGTCGATCGCATAGTGTGTCCCGTGCGCGCCGAGCCCGTTGGCGCGGGCGAGCGGGCCGAACGACAGGTACTGATCGTGCACGCGTCGATAGTCACGCGTGACCACCTTCATCGCGGGCATCGTCTTGCCGGGGATGGCCTCGACCTCGCCTGCGCGCCAGTCGCGAAGATCCGGCTGCGCGATCTCGGCTGCCGTATCGTGGGCCAGGGCCGTCGCGACCAGGTCCTTGACGGGACCGTCGAAGCGCCTCTGAGCCAGCGCCGAGAACTTCTTCGCCACGGCGGCGAAAATCTGCCAGTCGGATTTCGATTCCCAGCACGGCGGGACGGCCGCCGACAGCGGGTGGATGAAGCTGTGGAGGTCGGTCGAGTTCAGGTCGGCCTTCTCGTACCACGACGCGGCCGGCAGGACGATGTCGGAGTAGAGCGCCGACGTGTCCATCCGGAAGTTCAGGTCGACGACCAGGTCCATCTTGCCGGTCGGGACCTTGTCGTGCCAGGTCACGTCTTCGACGCTGTCCTTCGCCAGTTCCTCGGCGATCAGGTTCGAGTGCGTCCCGAGATAGTGCTTCAGGAAGTACTCGTGGCCCTTGGAACTGGCCATCAGGGCGTTGCCGCGCCAGATGAACCAGACGCGCGGCCAGTTCTCGGGCGCGTCGGGATCGTCGACCGCGAACTTCATCGCGCCCGATTTCAACTGCTCGACGACGTGCGACACGATCTCGGCGTCGGTCGTGGCGCCAGCGGCCTGCGCCTCGCTCGCCGCGCGCAGCGAACTTCTATCGAACTGCGGGAAGAACGGCATCCACCCGGATCGCACCGCACGTGCCTGCAGATCGATCGTGTGTCCCTGCGCCAGCGTCCCCTCGGGCTGCCGGATGGGGACCGTGTGATAGTCGGTGAAGTCGCGTTCGTACCGCCACTGGTCGGTGTTGACGTAGTGCCAACTCGGGGCGTTCTGCAGGCGCGACGCGGCATGCCAGTCGCGTGCGAAGGCGATGGCCGACCACGGCTCGCCGGGGGCCAGCTTCTCCTGGCCGACGTAGTGCGCCAGGCCGCCCCCGTTCACGCCGACGCAGCCGCAGAACATCAGTGCATTGATGGCTGCGCGGTACATCAGGTTGCCGTGGTACCAATGATTGATCCCGGCCCCGATGATCACCGTGCACTTGCCACCGGTCAGTTCTGCCGTGCGCGCCCATTCGCGGGCGAAGCGAATCAGCGTGTCGCGACCCATGCCCGTGTACTTCTCTGCCCAGGCCGGCGTGTAGGGCGCCGCGTCGTCGTCGTAGCTCGTCGGGTAGGCACCCTGCAGTCCGCGTCCGACACCGTACTGGGCCATCAACAGGTCGTAGACCGTTGCCACGAGCACCGTCGACCCGTCTGCCGTCACGATCGTCCGCGCAGGCACGCCCCGCGCCAGGGCCCGGGCGTCACCGAAGTCGTCGAACTCGACCTGCACCACCTCGTCGGCGCCGTCGAGAAACGTGAGTGCCGGGTCGATGGCCGACCCGTCGAGGCCATCACGAAGTTCGAGGTTCCACTTGCCCTTCTCCTGCCCCCACCGGAAGCCGACGGTTCCCATCGGCATCTTCGGAGTGCCAGACGGAGCGTCCCACATCAGGAACTTCCATTCAGGCTGCTCAACGCCCTGATACGCCGGCACGCGCCCCGCGCGCAGGAGTTGCCCCGGGCGGTAGAGTCCGGCCTCGGCCTGCTGGAGTTCGACCAGGAGCGGCGCGTCGGTGTAGCGTGTTGTGTAGTCGATGAAATACGGAACCGGCGTCTGATGATGGGCTTCGGTCAGCAGCACGTGGTTCACCGCCATCCACCACGCGCCATCCTGGCCGGCGTTGATGGCCACCCACTCGTCGGCGTACTTTGCGACCTGGTTGAAGTCCGGCGCGAAGACCCACATCTTCGACCCGTTGTGTCGCGCCTCGGCGGCGAAGTGGCAGTCGGGCGTGCGGGTCATGTTCAGGTTCGACCCCATCACCGCGAGCATCTTCGCGTTGAACCAGTCGGCCGACTCGTTCACGTCGGTCTGCTCGCCCCAGGTTTCCGGAGACGCTGGCGGGAGATCGCAGTACCAGTCGTAGAACGAGAGCGACAGTCCCCCGATCAGCTGCAGGAAGCGGGCGCCCGACGCGTAGCTGATCATCGACATCGCGGGAATGGGC
Source organism: Acidobacteriota bacterium (assembly GCA_016789685.1). Taxonomy (GTDB): domain Bacteria; phylum Acidobacteriota; class Vicinamibacteria; order Vicinamibacterales; family JAFNAJ01; genus JAEUQQ01. The sequence continues at coordinate 3,618 of JAEUQQ010000554.1, forward strand.
GAGAAGCCCGCAATGCGATCGGGCCCCCACTTCTCGATCGTGTAGAGATTCGCGGCCGCAATCAGCTCGAGCACCGTGTCCCAATCGACGCGGCGGAACCCACCCTTGCCGCGGGCTCGCTGCCACCGCGCACGTTTCTCGGGATCCTCGACGATCTGCTTCCAGGCCTCGACGGGATCCTCGGTGGTGGCGCGCGCCTCACGCCACAGGTCGAGTAGCGCCCCACGGCCATAGGGGTACTTCACGCGCAGGGGGCTGTAGAGATACCAGGAATACGAAATCCCGCGCTGGCACCCACGCGGCTCGTAGGGGGGCAACCCCGGCTCGAGCAGCGGATAGTCGAGCGCCTGCATCTCCCAGGTGACGATGCCGTCCTTCACGTAGATCTGCCAGGAGCACCCCCCCGTGCAGTTGACGCCGTGCGTGCTCCGCACGAGCTTGTCGTGCTGCCACCGGTTGCGGTAGAACTGCTCCCAGCTGCGGAGCTCCGGCTTGGTTTCGTCCTTGATCCACGCGAGGACCTTGCGCGAGTTCATCGTGTACCCCTGGAGGTGACGGCGTCGACGAGGCGGCGGCGCACACTGCGGAGACGATGGAGCCACGTCAGGTCCATCACGACCGCACCGAGCGCCGCGCCCCCGAGTCCGAGCAGGAAGAAGGTCAGCGGAGCCACGGCGTCGGCTTCGGCGCGTCGGCGCGCCGCGTCTTCGAAGAAGGCGAGCAGCGGCTCGAGGTCCGCGTCGGCCAGGCGCGTCTGCCGAAACACGGTCTGCATCGTGGGCGTCGCCGGGGCAGACAACCACGCACCGAGTCCCTTCCGCCCGTTGAGCCGTTCGTAGACGAGCGTGAGGTCGGGGCCGAGCTTGCCGCCGCCGAGGGCCCCCACACCGCCAACGCTGTGACACGACAGGCAGGGTGGCCCTCCGCCCGCCAGCCGCGTGCGTCCGGTGAAGAGCGCATCGCCAGCCGCGACGTCCGCGGGCCCGAACGGTCGATCGCTGACCTGCCGACCGGCGAACTGCGAGCGGGGCAACGCCGATTCGGCATCGATCAGCGCGAGGAGTGATTCGGCAAGGGCCGCGCTCATGCCCGGTGGGGTCGGCATGACCACGCCCCCCGCCTCGTCGAGCAGTTGCTTCGCGTAGGGATCGCCGGAGTCGATCACCGCCTTCGGGTCAATCAGGTAGCGCGTGAGCCAGGGACGGTCGCGTCGCCCCGCCACGCCCGCGAGATCCGGCCCCGTCAGTCGGCCGCCACCGATGGTGTGGCAACTCGCGCAGTTCTGCCGGAAGTACTGCGCGGCGTCCTGGGCCGTCGCCGTGGCCGCACCCACGAGCAGACACATCACGATCGAGAGGCAAGTGGTCGGCCGGGCTCGGGTCACGGACGTCGCTCCAGGGCACACACGAGGGGAGAAGCCGGTTCGTCGCCGACGAGAGTCGCCAGCGTGGTTCGTTCGAGGAACGACTGATAGGTGAACTTGACGTGGCGCCACGCGTGGTGGGCGGCGCATGGCGTGGTGTCGCTGCACAGGTGGAGTCCGTCGAGGAGGCACTCGTCGCGGATGCGTGCCTTGTCGAACAGGTCGACGATGTCGACGAGACGCAGACGAGCCGGGTCGCGCTCGAGACGGTAGCCGCCCCCGATGCCGCGTGTCGCGCTGACGATGCCCGCGCTGTTGAGTTCTTTCAGGATCTTCGCGCGGTAGTTGTGAGGAATGCCCTCACGTGCCGCGAGCTGCCGCCCGAGGGCCGGCTCACCTTTCGGCAGCCGGGCCAGGGCCAGCAGGGCACGCAGTGCGTATTGCGAAGTGGTCGACACCATTGTCGAGTTGTGGATGTGTAGGTCCTTTTATCCCTCTTGACGATGTCCGTCAACTGCTTTCTGTGTCCGGAGTGATGGACTGGCAGGAGAAGTGACGTCGCGCAACCGGTCGCGTGGGAGTGCAGCCTGGCTGCAGACTCGATAGCGATCGGCGCCCTCCCCCCCTACTTGACACGTGACCGAATCTGTGGCTTCGTGTGCGGCACTGAGCCACACGGTTGGGAGGCTGCGGGCCTTCGACGGACGGCCGCTGCACGATCGGCGTGCCCGCGCTACTCGCTCGACCGGGGCGCCGGGATCGCGCCCCCAGTGGGTAGGAGCTGCGATGCGACGAGCCATCGGATTCGTGGTCGGTGCGGCCGGCGTGCTGGCCTTGGCGATCTTCTTCCTGGCGCCGCAGGTGCCGGGCGAACGCGCGGCTCTCGCGAGAATGGCCGATGGGGGCCTCGCCGAGCACCCGCGAACGGTCTACGCCGTGGCTGGCGTGGTACTGCTTGGACTGAGCGGCGCCATGATGAGGCGACGCTGATCAGATGTCTACGATCGACGGCCTTCAAACCGGCTCTCGCTGTTTGCCGTGACAGCGACACCGCCCCCGGTGCGGACGACCCGACTCAGGGTGTGCAGGCGGGAGGGACATCAGCCCTCGCTTCGCGCCTTCGGCGGGTGCGCATGGGGCGCGCGGCTGGACGTTGCGAATTGCCCAGCGGCCCAGGGGGGCGCTGAGACGGGCTGGTGGGCGTAGACAAGAAGACGACCGCCGCTCATGCAGTCGCTGGCGGGAGGGCCTGCGATGCAGGCCGAAGGAGTTTCCATGGACGCTCGATCGAGATACGCCGGTACTGGTTGGACACTCGGACTCCTCGTCGGCCTGTTGGCGGGTGCTGGCGGCTGGACCGTTGCTGGCGCACAGGCCGACCGGGCCGGTACGGTCGCCAGTACCCCCGGTGAGGGCGTCTGGCGCAACTACGACTTCGTTCCGGGTGCCACGGTCTGGAAGGCCACCGATTTCTCGGGCGAGCCGGTCGGGCGGTTTCCCGGCAAGCAGGTCGAGTTCGTCAGAGGCAACATGCAGATCGTCGAGATCAACGGTGAAAAGGCGCTTGAAGTGTCGGGCACGAGCGTGTTCAGGATCGCGTTGCCCCAGGTGCTACCTGGGGGGTTCACGATCGAGTTCATGATCAACGTGCCAGCGCCCAATTTCACAACGTCGCTCTACTTCAGCCCCCTCACCACAGCCATCTCGCGGTACGACTACGACTACGTCCAGATCTACGGTCGCCCAGGCATCTACCGCCAGGGTCGTGAGCTGTCAAACATGAACATGCCGGGCATCCAGGATCGCTGGATGCCGGTGAAGCTGCAGGTCGACGACACCTACGCAATTCTGTATGTGGGCTCCGAGCGGGCCGCGCAAGTGCCGGTGGCGAATTTCGGACGTGGCAATGCCATCGAGGTGCACGCAACTGGCAACATGCGCCTCAAGACGTATCTCAAGGACTTCGTCGTCGCCGTCGGTCTCGACAAGCTGTACGACACCCTGGTCAAGGCGGGCTCGTTCACGACGCGCGGGGTTCTATTCGACACGGCCAGCGACCGGATCCGTCCCGAGTCGACGCCGACTCTGGCCGAGATCACGACGACGCTCCGCGACCACGCCGACCTTCGCATCGTCATCGAAGGGCACACGGATGATATCGGTGAAGCGGTGGCCAACCAGGCACTGTCGGAACGGCGAGCGAGGGCCGTCGTCCAGTATCTGACCCGACAAGGCGTTGCGGCCGCGCGGCTCTCTGCCGAAGGGAAGGGAGAGACGACGCCCTCGGCTCCGAATACGACGGCCGAAGGTCGCCAGCAGAATCGCCGCGTGGTCATCCGCGTCGCCAAGTAGCTGCGACTCTACTCCAGACGAGATCGAACCGGCGGGTACGCCGGAGACCCACGCCAGCCAGTCGCGCGTCCGGGCCTGGCCTCGGCGAGCCAGAGTGCAGGGCCGAGGCCGCGGTCGGACGCGGCGGCGGCGTGGGTGGGTGCGCGGCGTTCAGCGCCAGGCAGTTGTCGCCGGTCGCAACGACCCGTCAGGGCGCGCACAACTGGAACGGCGGGAACCAGGCCGAGGCCCGAGGGTCGTAGGTCAGCGACGGCAGCGAATAGGTGGACTTCAGGGCGAGTGGTCCTGACTTGACCATCAGTTCGGGACTCTGCTTGACGCAGGGGGTGGTGCCGACCCTGGCCCGCCACCAGGCTCTCGCATGCAGCGCCGTCGCGTACTCACCGAGCGGCATCCCGCCAAAGCCCGTCGGCGCGACGAATCCGGCCAGGTTGGGTCGCAACACAATCGGGATCTTCATGAAGCGACCCGCGGTGCCGTCATCACGCCATCGGTAGGGCACCGACACGCCCGTGCCGAGCATCACCGGGTTGTCGGAGAACCGCAGGTAGTTCGGGAACAGCAGCGTCGACGTGAGCCCCTGCGTCTTCAACTCGAGGGTGAGCACTGCCGGATACAGCCCCGTGTCGAGCGTGAGCCAACCGGGCAGGCTGCCGCCGCCACCTCGGTGCTGGTCCATCTGCGAGGTCATCTCCGCGACCAGCGCCTTCGCAGCGGCCTTGGTGATCTCCTGCGCACCCGGCACGTTGCCGACGCCAGCCTGCGTGACGACCTCTGCCGCGAAGTACTCGAACCCCTGATCGACGACCTCGTCCCAGTTGGGCAGGGAAGGCGGCATCCCGGCCGCCATCAGCCCGGTGTTGATGGCCGTTGCGACCACCTGCTGACAGAGGGCCGAGGCCTCGCACTTCACGAGTCCGGTGGCGGAAATGGCAGAGACGAGCACCTTCGCAACGGCCTTCTTGATCGACTCGAAGGCCTGCGAGGCCTGATTGACCAGCAGCCCTACGGCATCCACGACCCCCGTGACGATCTTCACGGCGCCCTCGAACACGTCGCCGATGTCGAAACCGTCGGAGCCGGGTTTGAACCAGAAGTGATAACCCACCGGAACGGTGTCGCCGGGATTCAACGAGGTCCACTTGGCAATCTGGAAGGCGAACGGATCCTCGAGCCGTCCGCACTTCGTCGGAACGCTCCAGAGATTGCAGGCGTTGATGTCGGCCGGAATCGGATGGGGCTTGACGATGCGATACAGGGTCCCTTTCTCCCAGTCGTAGTAGGTCGCCGGTGCGAAGTGCGACTGGCTGGTGAGTTCGATCGGCTTCGGTGGCGGCGGACCAGGTGACGCGAAGGTGATCGGGATGCCGCCTGTTTTCTTCACGTTCGCGAAGATCACCCACGGGGCCGGTCCGTGCGTGACCGGATCGCAGACGACCGTTCGCCCCTGCATCGGCAGCACCCGAACATAGAGAGGGGCGCCGAGGGCGAACAGTTCGAACTGCCGCAACGGATTCGCCGTCCGCATGGCGCTCTGCACCGCGATCGCCGCGAGGTTCATGCGCGGCAGCATGTTCCACCCGTCGTTCCGGGCTGCGAAGGTCGCCTGGTGTACCAGTCCCGGCGGGGTCACGCAGGAACCGTCCCGGCCCGCCTCCTTCGGAAACTCCTCCGTGGCGACCTGGATCAGACCGCGCGTCGTGCCAGGCACGCCGGAGCGCCAGCGGAGTTGGCGAGAGGCGGCCGCCGGATTCTGCACGTCGATGGTGTCGGCACCGACCCAGCCCCGTCGATCGAATCCCGCGACCTGGCTGCCAATCACCTCGATCTGCGCGCGGCTCGCATAGCCGACGAGGCGCACGGGAACGCCAGGGTAGGCGATGCCTTGTTCCGGGCCCTCCCAGAAGACGCGTCCACACGGATTCGGCGGATAGGCGACGATGCGCAACTGGTACGCCAGGCCCAGCTGGACGGCCGGCAGCGAGATCGCGAAGGTGTGCGGGTCGTCGGTGGCGACCAGTTCGGCGATCAGCCGGTTTGCCGAGGTGTCGCGGGCAGGTGGCACGTCGGGATCGCTCGCGGTCCGGCCGTCGGATCCACCGCCCTCGAGGGGCACTGCAAACAGGGTGAAGTGCTCGGGCGCGGGCGTGCACCCCAGGAACCTGAGGGTGCCCGTCATCGGCAGGCTCGGGACGTCGTCGAGCGGTTGTGCCGCAGCCGGCGAGACGAACGACAACCCGGCCACAATGACGGCGAGCAGCAACCGACGCAGATACGACCGTGGTGTCATGTCTCCTCCTCGCAAGCGGTGTCGCTGTGCGCCCGTCGAGCGGACGCCATCCGGGTTCACATGACGAACGTCTCGAGGCGAACGCCCGTGCCAGGGCGATATGCGCATCCCGGCACGCGCCAGCACGCGTGCGCCGAACGCGCGCCGGGCAAAACAGCGCGTCGACCCGGAGATTGAGGATTTGAAGATCTTCAACTCTTTTTACTCGACCGCCCCCTGGCGCGTCAACCGCTTTCGCCGACCACCGTCCTCCCGCGCCACGTTCGTCGCGCGACCGGCGTCAGGCCGCCTCGGCGAGTTCGCAGGCATGCTGAGGGCACAGGGGGTCCGGGCGGCGAGGGGGGACGCGGCTGACAAGCTGGGGCCACGGCGCCCGAGGCCGCCGCCGACGAACGGTACCGCGGCGGCGGTGCGCGGCGACGCCGCCCCCGGGAGCCGCCGCCGGTGACATCGCCGCGGCGCGGCATTTTTGTCGCGGCGCACGACGACAATGCGACCGCCACCGCGACAGAACCGAGCGAAGGCGTGGCCCATCAGCGATGTGCCCCTGGTACTCGTATTGCGTACTGAGATGTCCGCAATAGCTGCCCGACGGACGATGCCGGCGACGTGCTCGCCTCCGGTCGCGCGCGGACGTCGTCAGGCGGCGCGCGTGACGGACGGTAACAGGGCGCAGACCAGCCTCGGCACGTCCCGGGTTCGCGCCGCGGCCTGCCGAGCGGGCCAGCCGTGAGCCGCCATGTTCCCCAGCCAGGCGCGGACCCGGAGCGGTCCTCGCGCGGCGCCTCGCCCGGCGTACCAGACACCCGCCGGGTGCGAGAGGTCAGCCCATGTCACTGCTCACCCGCTCCTGCCTCACCTCGCTGGCGCTCGCTGTTCTGCTGGCGCCCGTCGTGCCCGGCGCGCACGCCGACAACCTCGACCTGTGGGACGTGAGCCAGGGCGCGTCCGTCACGGCGCACAGTCCACTGTTGCAGTGGGCGCCGAGTTCGGCGTCGAACATGTTCGGAGCGGCTCTTGGCGCCGAGCCCGGCAACACTGTGTTCATCGACCGTCAGCCTGCTGGCACGATCCACTGGGTCGAGTGGCAGACGCCGGCCGCGGTGACGATGCGGAGCTTCAACTTGATCGCGGCCCACGATGGCCAGCCCCGCGACGCCCGCTATCGTGGTATCAGCCGATTCACGTTGTACGGGTGGGGCGGATCCGCTTTTGACGTCCTGCTGTACGACTTCAGCCCGACGTACGGTGACCCGCCGCTCTACACTCCGGCCGGGCCGGCCTTCAACGTGCTGAACCTGTGGGCCGAACCGCTCGCGCTGATCTCCACCAATCGGTGGCGTGCCGAGTTCGTCCAGTTGGCCAATCTGGCTGGCGACAACGACGGCCCCCGAATCGTCGAGCTCGACGGTTTCTCGCAGCGGCTGCCCGGTCAGCAGATACCCGAGCCATCGCTCCTCTTCATGTTCGCCCTTGCCGCGGCAGGTCTGGCCGGCCGCCGGCACGTGCCTTGGCGATCCCGGTGAGCCAGGCAGACCTCACTGACTCGTCTTTGCCGCAGGCGGGCGCCTAGCGAGTCATCGGCACGGTGGATGGCGGTCGGGCCGGCGCCGGCGTGGCCGGTGCGGGCGTCGCGGCAGGTGCCGCTGGTGCGGGTGGTGCGCCCGGAGGGAGTGCCCAGCGGGGCGAGGCCGGCAGGGGGCTGCGCAAATCGACGTGGCCGGCGAGCGAATCGACCTCCTTGCCCTCGACCAGGATCTGCACGCGCGTGATCGCGGGCAGGTTGCCCGTGAGGGTGTTGACGATGGCGTAGACCGAGAACAGCTCGTCGAGCGATCCACCGGTGTGCTCGGTGACGGCTTCCTTCGTGAGATCGACGAAGGCATCGCCCTGCTCGGTCAGGAAGACGCCGCGAACCGACGCGTTGACCGAGATCGGCGAGTTGTAGGGCGCTGGCGCCTCGGTGAGCAACGCCTCGACGAGGGCCGTGGCCTGCTCGGTGGGCGTCGCGCCGTAGGGCACCTCGCGATCCACGGGCACGAGCCGCATGCCATCCTCGCTGATGTACGAGAGGCGCGCGCGGATCTTCCGCACCGGTGCCGCTGGTGCCGCCGGGGCCGTCGCGACCGGCGCGTTGGTACGGGCGCGCGCCGTCCACCAGCGCACCGCGCCGTAGCCGAGCGCCAGCGACACGCCAACCGCCAGCGCGACGACGAGCAGGAGGCGGCGCACGCTAGCGCGGGCCCCCGGCCGCTGCGGCAGGCGTGGCCGCGACCGGTCTGCGGCCACCCTCGACGTACTGCCGGAAGAGCACGATGGCGTCGTAAATCGCCTGCGCCAGGCGCCCCTGGTGATCGGGCGTCGTGAGCTTCGCCTCTTCGGCGGGATTGGTCACGAAGCCCAGTTCGACGAGGACGGCGGGCATGTTGGCGCCGACCAGCACCCGGAACGGGGCCTGCTGGATGGCGCGCGGGCTCATCGGCACCCGCGCCCGCAGTTGCTGCTCGACCAGCGTGGCCAGCATCGCCGAGTCTTCGAGGTGACGCGCCTGCGCCATGTCCCAGAGCAGCAGCTCGATCTGTTTCTCGCCGCTCATGCCCGGGATCGAGGTGACCTCGGGCTGCGCGTCGCGCCGCGCCCGTTCGCCGTATTCGTCGAGGCTCAGGTAGAACACCTCGGCGCCCGAGGCCTGCGACGAGACCGACGCGTTGGCGTGAATGCTCACGAAGAGGTCGGCCTTGTTGTTGTTGGCGAGCGCGGCGCGTTCGTCGAGCCCCACGGTCGCGTCGGCGTCACGCGTCATCAGGACGCGCAGCCCGAGCCGCGCCTCGATCGACGCCTTGAGCTGCCGCGCCACCGCCAGGGTGACGTCCTTTTCCTGCGTGCCATTGGGGCCACGCGCCCCCGTTTCGTCGCCGCCGTGGCCGGCGTCGATCACGATCGTACGGATGCCCGTTGCCGCGGCGTCGAACGGCAGCACGGCCGACGGCTCGACCGGGGGGGGCGGTGCCGTCGGCGCCGTTGTCGTTGGCGGCGGGGCACCCGCGGGCATGAGGTCGATCACCACGCGGGTGCTGGCCGAGTCGACCGGGATGTCGCTCGATCGGAACGTGGCGAAACGCGGCCCGAGATCGATGCCGACCGCTGGCGGCGCGTCGATGCCGCGCAGGCCGGCGAGGATGTCGGTGGCGGCGACGCTGCCGAGGTCGAGGTCGAGGGCGTCGGCCTGCAGCGCGAGCACGAGGCGGTTGCCCTCCTGCGTCAGGGTGTGCTCGGTGCGCGGCGACAACTCGATGGTCACCCTGGCCGACGCCGGCGTGGTATCGGCCCGCACCGTGACGCGGGGGACGCGGACGTCGCCGACCACGAGCAGTCGCGACCCACGCCGGTATTCGGCGCGCTGATCGAGGATGAGCGAGAGACCGCGGCCGAGGAACTCGACGGGTACGAACCAGCTGCGGCGGTCCTTCCGCGGACCCGCGCTCAACTGGACGAGGCGTGCGCCCGACGACACCAGGCCCTGGGCCGAGTAGACGAGCGTCTTGCCGGCGCGCGTCATCGTGATGCCCGACGCCACCTGGTCTTCGCGCATCGTCACCTGGAACATCGTGCCGATGTCATCGACCGACACCATGTCCTGGCCGTCGAGTACCGTGACGGCGAGCGACTGGCGGGCGCCCTTGGTCAGCACTGTCACCGAAGTCGCGCGCGGCTGCGCCACGAGGACGGCCGCGGTCGCGGCCAGCGCGGCCAGCGCGAGCGCGATGATGGCAATCGGGGCGCGCCGGGGGCGGCGGAACCGCGGGGACATGGCCCTCCATGATACCGTTTCGGGACCCGGGTATGGCCACCTCCATTCCGTCCAGCGGGCTCGTCACCGACGAGCGCGGCGTCGCGCGCTGTGCCTGGTGCGGCACGGCACCCGACTACATCGCGTATCACGATCGCGAGTGGGGACGCCCCGTCGTCGACGACCACCGGCTGTTCGAGAAGGTGTGCCTCGAGGGGTTCCAGTCGGGCCTGAGCTGGTTGACGATCCTGCGCAAGCGCGAGCACTTCCGCGAGGCGTTCGACGGGTTCGACTTCGAACGCGTGGCGCGCTTCACGCCGGCGCGAGTCGAGCGCCTGCTGACCAATGCCGGGATCGTCCGCCACCGCGGCAAGATCGCGTCGACGATCAACAACGCGACGCGTGCCCGCGAGCTCGCCAGCGAGCACGGGTCGCTGGCGGCGTACTTCTGGGGATGGGAGCCGGGCGCTGCCGATCGGCCGTCGTCGGTGACCTGGGAGGTGCTCCGGCAGTTGCCGACGACGCCGGTGTCGGTCGCGCTGTCGAAGGACCTGAAGCGGCGCGGGTGGTCGTTCGTCGGGCCGACGACGATCTACGCATTCATGCAGGCAATGGGGCTCGTCAACGACCACATCGAGGGGTGCAGCGTGCGCGACGCGTGCGAGCGCGAGCGCGCGCGGCGACGGACGTAGGGCCGCGAACGCTGGAGGAGTCATGGTCTGGCCGCTCGTGCTGGCCACCCTCGTGGTGGCCCAGGTGCCGTCACCCTGGAATGCCATCGACGTGTCGACCCTCGTCGTGGCCAGGCCGGCGGTGGTGACCGAGATCGATACCGGGAAGCTCGAGGGCGAGCCGCGCCGCTTGTCGTGGTCGCCCGACGGCACACGGGTCTACGTGCAGGTCGTGGCGGGCGAGCCCCAGGCCGAGTCGGTGGCGCACTACG
>JAEUQQ010000563.1 GCA_016789685.1 Acidobacteriota bacterium
GATGGCCTGCGGCAGGAACGGCATCGCGTTGTGCACAGGCATGACCACGCTGAGCCGGGGCACAGCGCGACCCAACGCAGGCGCTGCTCGCAGCCGCCTCGTGCCGACGTCGGGGGGAGCCGGGGAGTCGTGACGCACGCGCCGCGGCAGTGTAGCCGACGACCGGCGCGATGACGCCGCCGATGTTACGAGCGGGCTACCAGGCGGCACGCCCGCCTTCTATCGCGCGGCAACGCACGGCACGACGCGCCGGGCCGCAGGTGCATCGGCCCGCCTGCTGTCGGGGTAGCATGCAGCGTGCCCGACGCTCCGCATCGATGCCCGCGGTCCGCGAAACACGCGCGCGCCGCCCTGTTCGCCGTGGCCATCGCCGCGCTGACTGTCATCGGCGAGACGCCCGTCCAGGCCCAGGAGCCGTATCCCCACCTGCGCCTGATCGCGCCCGCGGCGCCCGGGGGCGGATGGGACCAGACGGCGCGCGCCATGCAGCTCGCACTGACCCAGGCGGGCCTCGCGCAGGCGGCTTCGGTCGAGAACGTGCCCGGCGCCGCCGGCACGATCGGCCTCGCCCGCTTCGTCTCGGCCGAGCGCGGCAACGGCGATGTGGCCATGGTCTCTGGCCTCATCATGCTGGCGGCCATCACGACGCACCGCTCGGCCATCACACTCGGCGACGTGACGCCGATTGCGAGGCTCACCGGCGAGTTCGAGGTGATCGTCGTGCCCAGCACGTCGCCGCATCGCACGCTGGCCGACCTGCTCGCGGCCTTCAGGGCGGCGCCCGAATCGGTGTCGTGGGGCGGCGGATCGGCGGGAGGCTCCGACCAGATCCTCGCAGGCCTCATCGCCGATGCATCGGGCGTCGATCCCCGCCGCGTCAACTACATCGCGTTTGCCGGCGGCGGCGAATCGCTGGCGGCCGTCACCGGCGGGCAGGTCACGGCCGGCATCTCGGGCGTCTCGGAGTTCGCACCGCAGATCGAGGCCGGCACGGTGCGCGTGCTCGCGGTCTCGAGCGCCGAACGGCTGCCGCACCTCGATGCGCCCACGCTGCGCGAACAGGGCATCGACGTGGAACTCGAGATCTGGCGGTCGGTGGTCGCGCCGCCAGGCGTCAGCCCGGCCGATCGCGATCGCCTGCTGCGCACGATCGACGCGATGGTGCACTCGGAGCCCTGGCGCCAGATGGTGTCGCGCTACCGCTGGAACGACCGCTACCTCGCGGGCGACGCGTTCGCCGCCTTCCTCGACAGCGAAGAAGCGCGCGTGCTCGCCGTGCTCAGGAAGCTCGGCACCGGCGATGCCGCCGTCCTGTCGCTCGCGTCGGCCGGCCCCTACCCGGTGTTCGTGCTGGGTGGCCTCGGGCTCTGCAGCCTGGCGTTCGCCGCGTCGCTGCGGCGCTCGCGCCGCGACCTCGCACCCTCGCACGACGCCGCCTCCTCGCCTGCCGCATCCGGGGGCGCCGTGCCGGCCGCACACGCACCAGCATCCGCGACGGCGACCGGCCGGAGGACGATGGCGCTGGTCGTCGCCGGCATCGTGCTCGACCTGCTGCTCATGGACCGCGCGGGCTTCGTGATCGCCTCGTCGGTGTGCTTCTGGCTGACCGCGCGCGCGTTCGACGCCGCACATCCGCTGCGCGACGCGGGGTTCGCGATCGTCGTGTCGATCGCGTCGTACCTGCTCTTCGTGCGGATGCTGCAGTTGTCGCTGCCGGCGGGCATGCTCGCAGGATGGCTGTGACAGGAGCGCGCGCGTGACCGAGACACTGCACTGGCTCGCCACGGGCTTCGCGCACGCGCTCACCTGGACGCATCTCGCGTGGGCGTTTGCGGGCGTCACGCTGGGCACGGCCGTCGGCGTGCTGCCCGGCATCGGCCCGGCGCTGACGGTCGCCGTGCTGCTGCCCGTGACCTTCAGCCTCGAGCCGACGAGTGCGTTCATCATGTTCGGCGGGATCTACTACGGCGCCATGTACGGCGGCTCGACGACCAGCATCCTGATCAACTCGCCTGGCGAGACCGCCTCGATCATGACCGCGATCGACGGGCACATGATGGCGAAGCAGGGACGCGCCTCGGCGGCGCTGGGCACGGCCGCTATCGGGTCGTTCATCGCCGGCACGATCGCGACGCTGGCCCTGACGTTCTTCGCGCCCGTGCTGGCGTCGGTGGCGCTGCGGTTCGGGCCGGCCGAGTACTTCGGCCTGGCGATCATCTCGTTCACGACCGTGTCGGTGCTGATGGGCCGATCGCTGGCTCGCGGCCTGCTGAGCCTCTTCCTCGGCCTGGCGCTGGGGCTCGTGGGGATCGATCAGCTCACGGGCGCGGCGCGCTTTTCGTTCGGGATGCCGCAGTTGCTCGACGGCATCGACGTCATGGTGCTGGTGATCGGCCTGTTTGCCGTGGGCGAGACCCTCTTCCGTGCGTGGGAACACGGGCGCGAGCCCGCTGACGAGGTCGTCGAGTTGCGCACCGTGACCTTCATGGCGCGCGATGACTGGCGCCGATCGTGGCGGCCGTGGCTGCGCGGGACGGCCATCGGGTTTCCGCTCGGCGTGCTGCCGTGCGGCGGGTCGGTGATTCCGACGTTCGTGTCGTACATGGTCGAGAAGCGGCTCAGCGCACGGCCCGAGGAGTTCGGGAAGGGCGCCATCGAAGGCGTCGCCGGGCCCGAAGCCGCCAACAACGCGTCGGCGGCAGGCGTCCTCGTGCCGCTGCTGACGCTGGGCCTGCCCTCGTCTGCGACGGCGGCCGTGCTGCTGACGGCGTTCCAGCAATACGGGCTGCAGCCGGGGCCGCTGCTGTTCTCGACGCAGCCGCTGCTGGTCTGGACGCTGATCGCGAGCCTCTACATCGGCAACGTGATGCTGCTGGTGCTCAACCTGCCGCTGGCGCCGCTGTGGGCGCGCGTGATGCTGGTGCCGCGGTCGCTGTTGTTCGCGTTCATCCTCGTGCTGGCCTCGGTGGGCGCCTACAGCCTCAACCGATCGATGCTCGACCTGGTGCTGCTGTTCGTGGTCGGCGGCGTCGGCTGCGCGATGCGCATCCACGACGTGCCGCTGGTGCCCGCGGTGCTGGGCCTGATCATGGGCCCGATGGCCGAGCAGCAGTTCCGCCGCGCGGTCGCCATCAGCGGCGGTGACCTCACGGTGTTCGCCACGCGACCCATCACGGCAGGCCTGCTGCTGGTGGCGCTGGCGATCCTGGTCGCGCCGGCGGTATGGCAGACGTTGACGCGCCCGGCAGACACAGGAGCGAATCCCGCCCGATGATCGCGACCACCGGCGGGCTCAGGACGCAGCCTGGAGCAGAAACGCCACCTTCACCGCATCGAAGGGAAAGACGATCCGCCCACGGGCGTCCCGGCTGAGGATCCCGGCATCGAGCAGCGCCGTGACATCACCGTGCACGGCCTTGACGTCACGGCCAGCTCGTCGCGCAGCCTCTCGAATCGACACCGGGCCGGCACCGCACAGCGCCTTGAGCAAGTGCCAGCGCTTCGCCGTGAGTACCTTCCAGAGCAGTTCAGGACTGGCGAACGCGATTCTGGCGTCCGTTCGTCGTCCACCAGAGGACCATGCCCGAGCGAACGCCGCCAGGGCATCGTGGGGCGCCCTAACTTCGAGTGTGACGGTTCTCATGGTTCCACCTCGCAATGGCGTTCTCGAAATCGGCCACAAGCCGTTCCGGCGTCGAGAACCGGTAGGGCGACTCGGCCTCGGACTCGTGCCGATGATCACCCTTGCCCGCCTCGTTGTCGAACCTGACGACGCAGCGGCCACGACATTCTACGCGCCCCGGTATAATCGCGGCGTTCCCACACGGCTCCTGCCACGGAGGTCCGCCCGTGAGCTCCACGCCTGACGTTCGCGCGCCGCTGGTCCGCACGTTGCGCGGATTCGCGTTCGATCCGTCGCTCTCGCTGCGTCTCGACACCGCGGTCATCAACGCGATGACCTACCGCGTGCCGTGGGAGGAACTCGAGCCGGGACCCGTCGGCGAGTACGTCGAAGTGATCGACGTCGATCCCACCTGCGACGTCATCTACGTGCCCGTCAACCTGTCGCACCCGCACATCCTCGCCACCGACGGCCTCGAGCCCAGCGAGAGCAATCCGCAGTTCCACCAGCAGATGGTCTACGCGGTCGCGATGACCACCATCCGCAACTTCGAGCGCGCGCTCGGGCGGAAGATCCTGTGGAGTCCGCGGCGCATCGCGCGCGACGGGCACATCGGCGAGGAGTACGTGCGCCGCCTGCGCATCCACCCGCACGCGCTGCGCGAGGCCAACGCCTACTACAGCCCCGCCAAGAAGGCCCTGCTGTTCGGCTACTTCAACGCCGAGCCCCTCAACCCGGCCGTCCAGGCGCCGGGCTCGACGGTCTTCACCTGCCTCAGCCACGACATCGTCGCCCACGAGACGACGCACGCGATGCTCGACGGCCTGCACGGCAGCTACACCCTCGACACCAACCGCGACGTGCTCGC
>JAEUQQ010000564.1 GCA_016789685.1 Acidobacteriota bacterium
CGACGCCCATCGGCGAAACGTCGGCCCCTGCGGGCGGAGGGATGCAGGCCCCGGCGGGTCTTCCCGTCGCCGACGGTGCCTACGTGCGCGTCGATGTCGCCGCAGTCGGGGCCCCCCAGGCGTCGTGGGCGACACCGGTGCAGGTGTACTTCCGCCGCAACGCCGGCGCCTGGTCGCTGGTCGGCGTCGAACGCCAGTAAGCCGCGAGGGGTCGGGCGGCCCGCCACTGCGCGGGCGGCCCGCCCTGTCGCCGCGCGTCATCGGCAACGAACCGCACAGGCCTGCCGCCCTGGCGCTCGCCCGAACCCCGCGCCGCGATCAGTCTGGCGGCATCACCTCTTCCCAGAACACCCGTTGCTCGTCCTGGATCCGGCGCAGCGCGGCCCACTCAACGTGCGGATCCGCGCCGGGCTCGGTCCGCGCGAGGAGTGAGACCATCCAGCGCGGCGGCGTGTCGGGAAGCGTTGCCTCGCGATGCGGCAACCAGCTGCCGATGTCGGTCACCAGCTTCAGCACGCCGAAGGCCGCGAAGAACGACGCCGGCTGTTCGAGGTACGCCGCGGCGAACGCGCCGAAGATGATCGACAGGTGCACGACGACGACGCGGCCCAGATACTGGCCGGCGATCGTTCGTATCCAGGCAAACGGGCGCTCGCGAAGCCCTGCCAGGTCGGCTGCCAGGCCGAGTCCCTGGAACCCCAGCACCCCGAGCGACGCGTAGCCCAGTGCCTGCCACTCGGGCGGCTGCTTCAGCGCCGCGAGCAGGAAGAGCGCCAGGATGAGGCCATGCGCCAGCGTGAACACCGTCACGATGATGGCGAACCGCTCGATGAAGTTCTGTCGGACGGGCACGTAGCGCGCACGCGCACGCCGCGTCGCCGATGACCTGGCCGCCGGTTCGTCCTGCACGGGCGCGTACCAGTACCCCTGCTTGCGTGTCAGGTGGCGGTGCGCGGCCATGCGCACGATCACGAATGCCGTCCCGATCAGCGTCTCGAACCAGTAGATCGAGATCGCCGTCGAGAGTTGCCAGTCGCCGACGAGCACGCCTCCCAACGGGATGGCGTTGACGCCCACCACCTGGAGCAGGCGCAGCAGGCGGCCGGCCAGCGGAGCCGCCATCAGGCGAGGGGCGCCCAGGTCACGACGTGGCCCGTCGAGGCGAGGAACCGCTCGAAGTCGAGACCCGCGACCACGAGCGTCGCCGTGTTGACGTTGGGGTGGAAGGCCACGCGCGCCGCGCCGCGCAGCGTCGCGTCGATGACGACGCGGACCTCGCGGGTCGTGTCATTGATCAGGCCGAAGGGCGACACCGATCCTGGTGTCAGGCCGAGATACTTCGCCAGTCGCTCTGGCGACGCGAAGCCGAGCTTGTCGTCGCCGACGATGGCCGAGATCCGCGCGAGGTTCACCTGGGCACGGTGTTCAGCGACGACGAGGTAGTGGCGGGTGCCCTTGCGATTGCGCAGGAAGAGGTTCTTGCAGTGGGTCGCCTCGATACCGGCCCAGTGCTGCTCGGCCTCGTCGACCGTGAACACGGGCGGGTGATCGTGGCGCGTGTAGCGGATGCCGAGCGCGTCGAGCGCCTGGCAGACCGCCGCGTCGGCGGGAACCTGCGTGCCTGACATAGGGGGCCATTCTACGCGCCCCGCGATGTATTGGGGCTGGCCGGCGCCGGCGCTGCCGTCTCAGGGCCGGCTGGTGCCTGCGCGCCGGCCACGCTGCCGGATGGTCGGCAAACTGCCGGCCTGGCTTGCGGAGACTCGGCGCCGTGGCGGCGCACGCGACCGCACGATGGGGCCCCTCGCGTCGTTGCATTCGTGAATTTCATTGATATCGAGTTGCTTCTGGCATGCATTGGCAACCTCACGGGTCCGGCAACCCCTTTGCTTGCTCGGCGCTCGTTCATCGTCTTCATCGCCATCGCAGCACGTCGTCTCGTCGGCAGTTCGTGGGAACAGTCGGGCCTGGCGCGGTCGTGTGTCAGGTCCCCTCGATCGAGAGTGAGGCCGATATGCGTGTGTCGCCTGCCCCTGCGTTCGTCGAGTCGCCGGCCCTGCCGGCCTTGCCACCGCTGGACGATGCCGGTGGCGTGAACCGGCGCGATTTCGTGCGCGTGTGCCTGACCGCGGCGGCCGCCATCGGGCTCTCGGGCAGTGCCGCGGCCGCCATTGCCGAGGCGGTGACGCGTGGCGTGAAGCCCTCGGTGATCTGGCTGCACTTCCAGGAGTGCACCGGCTGCACCGAGTCGCTGCTGCGCACGTCGCATCCCGACGTCGGCTCGCTCATTCTCGACCTGATCTCGCTCGACTACCACGAAACGCTGCTCGCGGCCGCGGGACACCAGGCCGACGCCGCGCTCAAGAAGGCGATGGCCGACAACAAGGGCAAGTACGTCTGCATCATCGAAGGCGCCATTCCCACGAAGGAAAACGGCATCTACTGCATGATCGGCGGACGCACGGCGATCGACATCGTCAA
>JAEUQQ010000568.1 GCA_016789685.1 Acidobacteriota bacterium
GCACGTTGACGCTCTGGAGCCGGCCGCTCACCTTGGGCACCACTTCAACGGTCGCCGCCCCGACGAGATTGCCGACCACCGTGAGGTACTCCGAGACCGGGGCGCGCGAGACGGTCGCGAGCTGCACGGTCATCGGCGGACGGAACGTGCCGCCGCCCATGCCGCCGCCACCGCCCATGCCGCCACCGGGGCCTCCCGCGGCACCGCCAGGACGGCCGCTGCCGCCGGGCGCGCCCGCAGGCGCGCCAGCCGTGGCGGCCGACCCGCTGGGCTTCGAGTAGTAATACCAGCCGCCGCCCACGAGGGCGACAACGACGACGAACAGGACGCGGTTACGCATGGTGGTCAAGATCCGGAGAAGGCAATCAGCGAGTCACGGTGGCGCCGCCGGCGCCGGCCGTCGTGACCGTCGTGATCGTGCTGCGTGACACGCCCGCCTGCTGGGCGCGCTCGAAATCGACGATCGACTTGGTGTAGTCGAGCAGGGCGCGCAGTTCGGTGTTCTGCGCGTCGGCAAGGTCGCGCTGGGCCTGCACGACGAAGAAGTTGGTCGACATGCCGACCTCGAACTTGCTCTGCTCGGCCTCGAGCCGGCGCTGGGCGAGTTCGCGCGCCGCGCGCGTCGCCTCGACGCGCTTCACGTTGCTCTGCACCTGCAGCGCGAGGTTGGTGACCTCGGTCGCAATCTGCAATTCGACCGAGCGGATCTGCGCGACCGCCTGGGCGCTCTGGACCTTGGCGCGCCCGAGCGCCGCATCGGCGGCGCTGGTTCCGATCGGATAGCTCACCTGCACCTGCAGGTTCCATGTCGGGTAGTCGCGCTTGCCCAGCGCCGACAACGCATCCGGAAACGTCGTCGTCTCGGTGCGCGTCGTGCCCGCGATCCCCTGCAGGGTGTACGTGCCCACCAGGTCGAGTGACGGGAGGCGCTGGTTCCTGAGCAGGCGCATCGCGATGTCGTTCGACTCGAGCGTCTTGCGGGCCTGCTTCAGGTCGTAGCGCTCGTCGAGCGCCTTGCGCACCGCCCCCAGCAGGTCGACGCTGTAGGGGGCGAAGACCGGCAGGTCGACCGGGTTGAGCGCCGAGGCCCACAGCGCGTCGTCGGTGCCGCCGACGATGAGGCGCTTGAGGGCGAGTTCGGCCGTGCGGTGGTTCGACTCGGCCTGCACCAGCGTCTGCCGGCGGGTGGCCGCTTCGGCCTCGGCCTGCACGACGTCGATCGGCGCGAGCGTGCCGACTTCGACACGGATCTTGTTGTCTTCGACGAGTTTCTCGGCCAGGGTCAGCGACTGCCGCGCGACACGCGCCGCCGCAACCGTGTACGTGAGGTCGTAGTAGGCGTTGCGCACCTGCGCAAGCGTCGTCGTGATGGTGGCCTGCAGCTGCAGTTCCGAGACGTCGCGGTTGATCTGCGTCACGAGCAACTGCTGGCGCGTGCCGTCGATCTTGAATCCGCGCAGCAGCGGCTGCGTCACCGTCGCCGTCAACGTGGTGTTGTACTGCGGGTTGAACGTGTTGAAGGTGCTGGTCGAGTCCTGCTTGCGGTTGTTCCAGGCCAGGTTGAGGCTCGACCCGTACCACGGCAGGGCCTGGCTCGCCGCCACGTTGGCCGTCGTCACGTCGTTCTGCACGCGCGTGCCGCCGATCAGCTGGCTGGTCGGCAGCAGCACCGCGTTGTTCTGGCCGATCGTCGACGAGACCGTCGGCACGTACGCGGCCCGCTGCAGGGCCTGCGCGAAGTCGAAGGTCTGCGGGTTCAGGCGCTCGACCTGGATGTCGAGGTTGCGCTCGAGCGCCCGAGCAACGGCCTCGTCGAGCCGCAGGTCGACCGACGGCCGCTCATCAGCCGGCTGCGCCGACACGGCGTTCTGCGCCATGGCGGCCTGCATCAATTCGTTCACGCGGGCGTCCGTCACCGGTTGGCCGGAGACGGGCAGCGCACTCATCAGGAACGCGGCGACTGCACAGCCGCGCTTACACACGTTGATCACCGGTGACATCCTCCCGCGCGACCGTTCCGACGCGGACTCGCCTGGTTACTGCGGCTTCGACTGGGCGCAGGGGTTCTGACGACGCTCACGCTCGAACCGCTCGTGCATCGCCGACACTTTGACGCGCTGATCGGGCGACAGGACCCGATACATGCGGTACAGCATCCACGTGCGGGTCTTGTTCGCGGCCGCGCGCGCCCGTTCGACGCGGTCGATTCCCAGGGCCACCGACACCTCGTCGGCCGGCCCGGCGATCAAGGCAGACAACGCGCGATCCTGACGGTCGAGCTCGTCCTTCTCGGCCTTCATCCGCGGCAGCACCGACTGGAAGACCGCATCGAGGTCGCTGGACTGCTGATCGCTCAGCCCCAGCTCCGCCCGAGAGGTCTCAGACAGCCACCACTTGTGGCGGTCGTCGGCCGCCCCGACGGGCTGGCCAGCGACGCCGCACAGCATCAACGCGACGACCAGGCACCGAAAGACACGTGTTGTCACGGAGAGGCTTACGACGTGGTGGGGAGGGGTGTTTACCCGGCCGCCCGGCGGCAGGGGCCGCGACGGGCGTCAGACGGCCACGCCCGCGTCGACCGTCGAGGACGCCGGGTCTGAGGGAATCCGAACCCGGAACGGCTCGCGCACCCCGATGCCCTGCGCAAAGGTGCGCAGCCGCTGGATGACCGCCACCGTCACCGGCTGCCCCTTCGAGACCAGCAGGAGGCCCGCGCGCGAACACACGTCTTGGTCGAGGACCATGAACGTGTTGAGCTCCTTGACCCCGATTTCCCGCACGCGGCCATCGACGCGCCGCGCCGCGAACGTCTCGAGCGCGTCGACCATGTACGCCGGGTAGGCCCCGGTCTTCCGCAGGTCGCTCACCGCCTCGCGGTCGCCCGCGCCCTGCATCAGGCGATCGTCGAGCGCCGTCGCGATCTGCAGGAGCCGTGCCCCGACGGTCGAGGGCGGCTCGGCGCCGAGTCCTTCGGCCGTGGCGGGGGCGTCGGGCAGCGCGTCGAACTGCCGCGCGATCATCTGGGCGACCAGGTCGAGCCGGGGGATGTGGCCGACCAGCGACGCCGCGACACGTGGATGACCCGCCACCGCGTCTCGCTCGGCCGGCGAGAGCATCAGGCCGCCGAGGGCGCGCGTGAGCGTGTCGGGCGGCAGCGAGATGAGGCCGACCGGCGCCAGCAGGGCCGCCATCTCGAACTGCCACGCCGCGGGCAGGCGCAGCGCGTGCGCGAGGTGGAGCACGCAGTCCTTCGTCCGCGTCGCGCGGCCGAAGGCGTCGGGACTGACCAGTGCCAGGACTTCGGTGAGCATCTTCACCACGCCGGCCAGCGTCTGCTCGAGCAGTTCCCGCTCGGCGATGAGCAGGTGGTGCTGGGCGACACAGGCCTGCAGGGCACGCACGAGTTCGAACGCGGGGCAGGGCTTCGTGAGGAACCTGAAGACATTCCCCTCGTTGACGGCCGAGATGGCCGCTTCCATGTCGGCCTGGCCGGTCAACACGACGCGGACCGTATCGGGCGCGATCTCGCGGGCCTTCGCGAGGAACGCCACGCCACTCATCCCCGGCATCCGGTAGTCGGAGACGACCACGGCAAACCGCCCGCCGCCCTGGAGCACCTCGAGGCCGTCTTCGCCGCACGAGGCGGTGTCGATGACGAACAGGTTGTGGAACTGTCGCTTGAGCGCGCTCAGGACGTGCGGCTCGTCGTCGACGAAGAGGGCGCGCGGTTTCATGCGACGGTGTCGATCGCCGCCGTCGTGCCGGGCACGGTCGATCGCAGCTGCCTCCACGCGTCGAGTCGGCTCACGAGGCCGAGCGATGCCAGGTAGCTCGCGTCGAGGCCGGAGCGCAGCTCGCCGCGGTGTTCGGCGTCAAGGGCGTCGGCGATGTGCACCACCGTGGTGACGTTGAGGACGGGACGTCCGGGTGACAGGCTGTGGTGCTGAGCCACGGCGTCGACCAGCAGCTGGGGCAGTCCCCACAGGTTGAGCAGGAAGGCGCCCACTTCGGCGTGGTCGGCCCCGAAGACCGCGCGCTCCGCTTCGGCGGTCGTGGCGTGTCCCGCCGCCGATGCCGTCACGACCTCACGGTACAAGTCCGGGAAGTTCAGGCCGAGCAGGAGCTTGCCCACGTCGTGCAGCAGTGCGGCCGTGAAGGCGTCTTCGGCCATGCGGGAACTGCAGCCCTCGGCGCGGGCGATCTCGCGCGCGAGCCACGCGGTCGAGAGGCTGTGGTCGCACACGGCTTCGAGTTCGAGCCCCGTGACCGACGTGACGTCGAACTGCTTGAAGATCTGCATCGAGAGAAACAGCGAGGCGACCGTCCGCAGGCCCATCAGGGTCACCGCCATCGGCGCGCTCGATACCTCGGTGCGCAGGCCGAACAGCAGCGAGTTGCAGACGCGGAGGACCTGCGCGGTCATGCCGGGGTCGCGTTCGACGATCTCGGCGACTCGCACCAGCGAGGCGTTCGGCGACTCGAACTCGTGCATGAGGGCTTCGTAGGCCGACGGCAGGCTCGGGACGCAGTTCATCTCCGAGACCATGGTCCGCACGGTGTCCTGGCGCAGGGTCGTGCGCGCCCGCTCCGAGGCCTGGATCGCCTGCCGCAGCGCCTCGGGGGTACACGGTTTCGCGAGATACCGGTGCGCCGCCCCAATCGACCGCAGGACCACCTCGCGGTCGGAATACCCCGACAGGATGATCCGCATCGTCTGCGGGTACTCGTGGCGCACGCGTTCGAGCAGTTGCGCGCCATCCATGCCCGGCATACGCATGTCCGAGACGACGACGTCGGCCGGCGCGGCTGCCAGCTTCGCGAGCGCCTCGTCGCCGGAACTGGCGAAGTCCATCACCCAGTTCTGGGCGAACGGGCGCAGCAGTCGGCGCAGTCCCTGGAGGATGTTGATTTCGTCGTCGACGAACAGGATTCGCGTCATCTCGAGGCCGACGGGCAGGGGGCCAGTCACCCCAAGACATCGGCGCCAGGTGGTGCTGGCTTGAACGCGGTCGCGGGCCGCTCACCCCCTCCACCTCGGCGGTCGCCGGCCTCGACGGGGCCGGCGCACCGTCATCGCGCCGGTCAGCGAGGCCGCGCCGGTCTCGCAGCCGGTGCTGCCTCGCCTGGCAACCGCAACAGGGCGTTGAAGAGGAACTTGTAGGTGCCGTGCGGCTGGCCGCGGTGCTGGGGACGGAATCCGATCAGCACGGTCCGGCCCGTCCCGATCGCGGCCTCGACCACGGCTGCACGCCCGGCCACCACGCGCTCGCCGAGCAGCCAGCCGCTCATGAGCAGGTCGCGCGAGGCGTACGACGCGGCCGCGGTCAGGCCCGCCGGAGGCGGGGCGGGCTCGCCATGCTCGACCTCGAGGCGCGTGCGGGGACGGCCGAGGGCGAACGCCGCGCCATGGATGAAGAACGCCGCCGCGTCACGTGGCATGCCCCAGGCCAGCGGATGCGTGGGATCCACCGTGAGCCGGAGCAGCGTCCCGGGGATGTAGAACGCGCTCTCGTCCTGCCCCTCGGTGGTGTTGCTGACCTGTAGCCCAAAGGCCGTCAACGGCAGCGACGTCGCGCTGTCGAGGGCGACCAGCGTCCCGCCCGCGTCGGCGAACGTGTGCAGGTGGCCCACGCCGGCCGGCGTCATGCCGCCGACGTACGCCTCGGGCATCGTTCCGGGGGCCAGCCCGCTCAGCATGCTGGTGTAGCTCGCGTCAGGCAGCACGATGACGTCGAACCGCGACCGGAGGTTGCCGGCGCGCACGTCGGCATCGTGCACGAGCGTGAACGGAAACTCGAACTGCTTGAGCACCCAGCGCGTCCACCCCTCGTCCATGTTGCCGCCCCACGCGTGATACAGGCCGATGCGGGGCAGGCGCAGCGGCGTCTGCGTCACCAGCGGCGGGGTGTCGAGGGCGACGGCCGTCAGGCCAAGCGCCGTGGTGGCCTGCTCGACGCGCGCATGCGTGCCGGTGCCGGTGGCCGTGACGAGGAACGTTCCCGCCGGCCACTCCTGCCCGCCCGCACTGAAGCCCGCCGTCGCACGCGTCACGTGGTCGCCGGCCTTGAGCAGCCGGTTCACCGCCGTGAAGCTGTCGTTGGCCCGGGGGTCGAACGCATACGCCGCCTTGGCGACCATCGTCGTGCGTCCCACGGGCACGGCGGCCATCGTCACCGGCTCGGTCGGGGCCTGCACCGCCACGTCCACGCGTTCGACCGTCACGCCCATCTGCAGCGGCAGCGTCCAGCCCGTGATGTCGTAGGGCCGCTCGGGTGGCCCCCCCGGATACAGGCGGAGGTCGGGATAGACCTGCGGATTGAGCAGATCGGTGACGTACGGCCTGAAGGGCTGTGCGCCGCGGATCAGGAAGCTGCCGGCGCCGTAGTGCTTGCCGTTGACGGTGAACGGCGCCGTCGCGCGTTCGACCTCGACGCCGCCGATCCGCAGCGTGTTGATCATCTTCACGGCCGTACCGGGATCCCACTGGGCGGCCGGGACGATGTAGGTTTCTGAGGCGCCGGCGCGGATGGCGTCGCGGCCCATCTGGTAGATGTCGTAGAGCCACTCCTCGCGGCGCTTGGCGCCGATGTCGAGCACTGCCATCGAGGCCGTCATCATGTACTCGCACGAGTCCCGGAAGTGCCAGCGGCCGCCCCTGAAGGGACTGGGGTAAAACGTGCTCGGTTCGAGCGTGGCGACACCGTTGTTGAACGTCCGTGGGAACGTGGACGCGTCGTAGTCGACGGGCCACGGCCAGGGATGGCCGGTTTCGGTGAGGATGCCGACCATGTTGTGGAAATACGGGGCCGTGCGCATGCCACCGTTCCACCAGGCATCGAACTGCACGCGCGAGATGGCGCCGGGCTTGCCCTCCTGGGCGAAGCGACGTCCCATCGCGTCGCCCACCGTGTTGATGCCGCGCATGACCAGCGCCGGGATGTTGGGGTTCATGGGATCTTCGAAGGGCGGGATGAAGATCCGCGCCGGGAACGGCGCCGACTGGTGCTGGTTGTGGATCACCTGCGGGAACCACTCCGTGTACAGCTGACGCGCGATGTTGCGCGATTCGGGCTGCGTGAACATGAACCAGTCGCGGTTGTTGTCGTGACCGACGTACTTCTGGTACAGCTCCGGCGGCGCCGACCGTTCAAAAGGCCCACCGACGTGCTTCATGTACCAGTCGGCCCACTGCGTGGTGCCATCCGGGTTCATGTTGGGCACGAGCACCAGCACGACGTTGTCGCGGATGAACCGCATCTCGGCCGATTCCTCCGACACGACGCGATAGGCAAACGCCGGAGCCGCCTGCGCGTGGGCGAGTTCGCTCGAGTGGAGGCCGAAGTCGACCCACATCACGGCCTTGCCTTCGTGGGCGAGCGCGCGCGCGGCCTCGTCGGACAGGCCGCGGGCCAGGGCCAGGGTGCGCGCGATCTCCTTGTAGCGCGCCAGGCGCGCCATGTTCTCGTCTGACGAGATCACGGCCATCACCTGCGTGCGGCCTTCGGCCGTGGTCCCGATGTCGAAGAGCTGCATCCGCGGCGTCGCGGCGTCGAGCGTGCGCAGGTAGGCGACGATCTGCTCGTAGGTGGCCAGCGACCGGTCGGCGCACGGCGCGAAGCCCAGCGTCGCCTCAGGGGGCGGCAGCGCGCGCGTCGCCACGGCCTGCGCCGAAGGGTTCGAGGGAGCCAGGACGGCCGCCACGAGGACGACCACGCCAGTACGCCAGTACCTCATGCTCGACTCCTGTGCCCGTGCGCCACCAGGCGCCGTGCTTACGCGCCGCGATTGACCAGCGCGTCGATCCGTTCGATGACTTCGCCGACGATGCTGTTCGGCGTCGAGGCGCCGGCGGTGAGCCCCACGCGCAACGGCCTGGTGCGGGGCAGCCAGTCAGAGGCAGTGACCTCCAGCACGCGCCCCTTGGGGGTCTCGACCGGGCGGTGGCGGATCTCGACGGCCGACACGAGGCAGTCGGGCGCCGCGATGTGGAACGTCGGGACGCGCGGGGCGCAGATGTTGGCGAGGTTGCAGGTGTTGCTGCTGTTGTAGCCGCCGACGACGACCATGACGTCGAGCCGCTCGCCGTCGAGCAGCTGCACGACGGCATCCTGCCGTTCCTGCGTGGCGCTGCAGATCGTGTCGAACGCGCGGTACCGTTCCGCGAACGCGTCGGCGTAGCGGTCGCGCATGGCCTGCGCGAACATCTCGCCGATCGCCAGCGACTCGGTCATCAGCATCGTGGTCTGGTTGGCCAGGCCGATGCGCTGCAGATCACGGTCGGGATCGAATCCCTCGGAGACCGCGTGCGCAAACCGCGCCAGGAAGGCCTCGCGGTCGCCACCGTGCCTGATGTAGTCGCAGACGTAACCGGCTTCGTCGGCGTCGAGGACGATGAGGTACCGGCCGGCGGGGAACTTCAGCGCCTGTGACGCGGTGGCGCGCGTCTCCTCGTGGTTGTACTTGCCGTGGATGACCGACGTGAACCCGTCCTGCGAGTAGCGCAGCACGTTCTTCCAGACGTTGAGCACCGAGCCGCAGGTCGTGTCGACCAGCGTGCAGCCGCGCGTCACCAGCCGGTCGAGGTCGCCCAGCGTCACGCCGAACGCGGGCAGGATCACCACGTCGCCCGGGCGCAGGACCTCGAACGACTCCCCGGGATCGCTCAGGAACCGGATGCCGGCATCGCGCAGCTTCTGGTTGACGAGCGGGTTGTGGATGATCTCGCCGGTCAGGAAGACGTTCCGGTCGGCGAACCGTCGCCGCGCCTGGTACGCGTAGTCGACGGCGCGATCGACGCCGTAGCAGAACCCGAACTCCCGCGCGAGGAAGAGGGTCAGGTCGCGTGACTGGTGAACGAAGCCGTTCTCCCTGACGCGATCGATGAGCGCGGAATGGTAGTCGCTGGCGAGCTGGCCGGCGACCGCGTCCTTGAGGTCGAGGCCCTTGCGGAAGATCAGGGGAGGCACCCGTCGAGTATACGTGCTCGGCGGCCCGACGCCGCGTGCGGGCCTCAGTGGCCGTCGGGTGTCAGGGCGTCGAGCGCGCGCAGGGGAGCGCCCGGCCTGCCCGACAGGGCCGCGTCGAACTCGAGGAGGAACGCTTCATCGCCCGGCGACATCCGCAGCGTCGCTGGCGCGATCCGCACCGACGGGGCGGATCCGACCCGCGCCACGCGGTCTGACGAGCCTGCCAGCGGCAGGAAGCGGCCGGCGGCCGTGCCGGCCACCAGGCCGGTGACGGCGGCCGCCGCGACCCAACGGCGCCAGGGATGCGTGGCGGCGGTGCGCACGACGGCTCCGGGGAACCGGAGCACCCGCGCGTGGACGCCGAGCGCGCGCTGCGCCACGCGGCGTGCGATGGCCGCCCGCTGCCGTGCCAGGCGCCGCGCATCGAACGCCGCGTCGGCCTCGGCGACCAGGGCATCGACACTCGTCCGCCACTCACGGTCGAGCCGCGAGGCTGCCGCGTCCGGGGCCACGCCTGACGTGTCGTGCCAGCTCATCGCCTACTCCTGCGCCGCCGTACCGGCCGGCACCATCAACGCTCTCAGCTTCTTCAACGCCCGGAACAAGTGCACCCGCACCGTCGACTCGCCGATGCCCGTCGCGGCGCTGATCGCCTTCGGGCTCTGGCCGTCGATCTCGTGCAGCACCACCACCGTGCGCTGCCGTGCCGGCAGGGCCGAGATGGCCTCCCACAGCCGCGACGCCTGCTCCGCGTGGACGAGGCGGTCTTCGGCGGTCGGAGCACCATCGACGGCTTCGATCTGCCAGTCGTCGTCGTCCGACCGTGACGACATCCAGCGCGCCCGACGGTCGCGGGCCTTGAGCCGGTCGAGGCACTGATTCACGAGAATCTTCAGGAACCAGGGGTCGAACGGCTGTTCGGTCCGGTAGTCCCCGATCCGCGTGAACGCCTTCACAAACGCATCCTGCACCACGTCGTCGGCGTCATCGGCGTTGCGCAGGTAGACATACGCAAGCCGTACCGCACGTCGCTGCAGCAGGTCGACCAGGTCGCCGAACGCGTCGCGCGCGACGTCGTGCTGCTGCGCCGCCGAGGCCTCCTTGACGCGTCGCGCCAGCTCGGACGTCGACGACGTCTCACGGGCGGCGGGGACGGAGGCAGCGAGGCGGTCCATGGGGTAATACGCGGACGGGGCCATTCCGTTTACGGCGGGCCCCCATGCCGCGAGACGTTACAATTTACCACCGCTCACCCCTCCGCGGGCCAACGCCATGCTGACGCTGTTCATCGACGCCGACGACACGCTCTGGGAAAACAACATCTACTTCGAGGCGGTGGTCCAGCACTACTGCACGCTGGTCGAAGCGCATGGCGTCGGCAGCGCCGAGGCCCGGGCCCGCCTGCTCGAGATCGAACGCCGACGGACCTCGACCCACGGCTACGGCATCAAGAACTTCAACCTGTCGCTGCGTGAGGCCTGCCGCAGCTTCCTCGACGGGGCGTCGGCCACCCTGATCGAGGAACTCGACCGCCACTGTGCGGGCATCGCCACGCAGCCGATGGCGCTCCTGCCAGGCGTGCCCGAGACCCTCGAGACCCTGGCCACGCGCCACCGCCTCGTCCTGCTGACCAAGGGCGATCCCGATGACCAGCACGACAAGATCGTGCGGTCGGGCCTGGCGACCCACTTCGCGGCCATCGACGTGGTCCGCGAAAAGGACGAGGCGACCTACCGCGACGTCGCCGCCCGGCACGGTATCGACGCCGACGATACGTGGATGATCGGCAACAGCCCGAAGTCCGATGTGCTGCCGGCGTTGGGCGTGGGATGGGGGGCCGTGTTCATCCCGCATCCGGCGACGTGGGTCCTGGAACTCGAGCCGCTGCCCGAGGCGTTGCCGGGCCGCTTCGTGCGGATCGACCGGTTCGACGCGCTGAGCCGCATGTTCTGACGAAGCCGGACGCGGCTACGCGACGGCGCGGTCGCCGACGGCAGTGACGGCCGAGCGCCTGGCGTCGGGCTGCGGCACCACGAACACGAACCGGCTGCCGCGGGGAGGGCGCCGCTCCCACCAGATCCGGCCGCCGTGCTGCTCGATGATCGCGCGCGAAATGGCCAGGCCGAGGCCGGTGCCGCCGCTCGTCTGGCGTTCCTGCATCCCGAGCCGCGAAAACGGCCTGAAGAGACGATCGACCTGTTCCGGCGGAATGCCGGGGCCTTCGTCCTCGACCGCGACTTCGACGGCATCGCCGAGGTCGCGTGCCGACAGGTGCACCAGCGAGCCAGTGGGCGAATACTTGAGGGCGTTGCTGAGCAGGTTGGTCAGCACCCGCAGGATCTGGTCGTGGTCGGCGACCATCGACTCCGCGCCGTCGCCGAGGTTCGTCACGATCCGGGCCTCGCGCGTCGTCGCCAGGACGTGCACGCCCCGCGCCGCCTCGTCGAGCAGCGCACCGACGCGCATCGTCGAGACGTCGAACGGCATGCGGCCGGCCTCGAGCTTCGACAGATCGAGCAGATCGTTGACGAGCCTGACCAGGCGTTCGGTGTTGGCGAGCGAGATCTCGAGCAGCTCGCGGTCTTCGTCGGCCAGGCGGTCGCCGCTGCCGGTGAGCGCCAGTTGCAGGGCCGCATGGACCGACGTCAACGGGGTCCGCAGCTCATGGCTGGCCGTCGAGACGAACTCGCTCTTCATCTGATCGAGGTCTGACTCGGCCGTGACATCGGTATAGGTGAAGACACGGCCTTGCACACCCCGGTGATTGATGACCGGGCACGAGTAGCGGCGCAGGACGCGGCGCCGCGGCTCCTCGATGACGAGCGTGTCCTGGTACGGCTGGTCGGCCTTCTGGAAGTGCCGCTCGAGCTGGTCCTGGTAGATGGCGGGCGCGGCGGTGCGCTCTTCGAGGTTGGCGCGCAGGACCTCGCTCGGCGTGTGCAGCAGTTCCTGCACCGAGAACCCCAGCAGCTCGCCGCAGCGTACGTTGGCGGCGACGAGCAGGCGGTCGGTGTCGTAGAGCAGCAGGCCGTCGCTCGACGCGTTGATGATCGACGAGAACAGGTCGCGCTGCGTCGCGGCGTCGTCGAGGGCGGCATTGAGCTGATCTTCGCGCCGCGACGCCGTGGCGCCGACGTGGTTGATGGCGCGCGCGAGCGCCCGCACCTCGGCACTGCCGATCTCGGGCAGCGACACCGACAACTCGCCGTCGCCGAGCCGCTCCACGGCGCGCGTGGCGTCACGGACCGCGCGCAACTCGCGCAGGCCCACGATCCAGCCTGCGGCCCACCCGCCCGCGACCGCCGCGACCAGCACTGCGGGCCGGTGCGACCAGTTCGCCAGCACGGCCAGCGTCAGGCCAGGCGCGAACATGCCGAGGGCGAGCAGCGTGCGGAGCGACAGGGCAGGGCGCATGGTCAGGCGGTCGCGCCGCAGATCTCGCGGATGCGGTCGCCCAGTTCGAGGGCGTTGAAGGGTTTGCGGATGTAGGCACACGCGCCGGCCGCGAGGCCGGCGGCTTCGTCGGTGGCCTGCGTGCGGGCGCTGAGCATGATGACGGGGACGTGCGCCGTGCGTGGATTGCCCTTGATCTGGCGGCAGGCTTCGAGGCCATCGAGCTTGGGCATCATGCCGTCGAGCACCACCAGGTCGAACAGGCGGTCTTCGAGCAATTGCAGGGCCTCGGCGCCGTCGGCGACGGCCGCGACCTCGAACCCGCTCCGACGTAGGGCGATCTCCGAGACCCGGCGGATGTGCGGGTCGTCCTCGGCGATCAGGATGCTGTTGATCTGCACCGTGGGTCCTCCACGAACCTGCGCACCGACCCCTGCAGCCTGTGCGCCACCGTCACAGTGAAGGTATCGGCACCGCCCGCCCGGGGCTTGACACGGATCAAGTTCGGTCGTGCCCTGCCGATTCTGTCGTCGTGAGCGGGTGCGCACAGTGCCGGGAGCCGTCCCGGTCGCCCGTTCGGAGGATGTGAACATGATGGGTCAGTCTCCGGTGCTTCTCGTCATCGACGACGAACCGGGCGTGCTCGGCATCGTGCGGCACCACGCCCAGCGGGCGGGGTTTTCGGTGGTCACGTGCACGACCGGCGCCAATGCCGTCGCGCTCGTGCGCGAGCACCGGGCCGATGCCGCAATCGTCGACCTGCGGATGCCCGAAGTCGGCGGGCTCGACGTGCTGCGCAACATCCGCGACGCCAGTCCGGGATGCCAGACGATCCTGATGACGGGCTACGCCAGCATCGACACCGCCGTCGAAGCCATCAAGCTCGGCGCGCTCGACTACCTGAGCAAGCCCTTCGACTTCGCGCGGCTCGAGCGCCTGCTGGCGTCGGTCCGCGAGACCATCGAGCAGCGTCGTGCGCTGGTGGCGGCCGAAGCGGGCCTGGCCCGGCAACTCGAGTTCTGCGGCATGATCGGGCGCAGCCCCGTGATGCAGGGCCTGTTCGACCAGATTCGCCGGTACGCGCCGCACCTGCGCACGGCGCTCGTGAGCGGCGAGACCGGCACGGGCAAGGAACTCGTGGCCCGTGCCCTGCACGGTGTGGGTCCCCGACGCGACCGGCCCTTTGTGGTCGTCGACTGCTCGATGTCGGTCGATCCCTCCTTTGAAGGCACATTGTTCGGGGTCGCCGGGGCCGGGGGCGACGCGCGCCCCGGGGCGTTCGAGGCGGCCGACGGCGGCGTGGTGTTCCTCGACGAGATTGGCAACCTCCCGATGGCGATCCAGGCGCGGTTGCTGCGTGTCATCGAGATGGGCGAACTGCACCGCCTCGGTGGCGCTG
>JAEUQQ010000579.1 GCA_016789685.1 Acidobacteriota bacterium
GCACAGAACGAGTACAGGACAGCACGTCGTACGACTGCAGGGACCATTCGGACCACCTCCAACCTCGACTCGCAAAACTCAGACAGATAACCGCGTGGATTATACCCGTTCGGCTCCTGGCCGGGGCGAATCGTCAGGCGCCGTTCCGGTCGTCTGGCCGGGGCGTCGGAGTCCCCGGACTCGCCCGGCGGTGCCGGTCAGAGGCAACCGGGCAGCCCCTGTCGGCGTCTGACGGTCATGCTCGGCCTCATCCGTTCGTGTGTACCCCGCCTCGTCGCTGCCGCCCGCGTCATCGCCACCACCGTCTGTCTGCTGTCATCGACTCAGGCGTTCGCCCAACCGGTGCCTGCGCCCGCGCCTCCCCGCGTGCTGGCAGGCGTGGTCATCGACGCCGACTCGCGGGCACCATTGGCCGGGGCGACCGTCTCGGCCGCCGACACCGCCACCACCACCGACCCGCTGGGCCGGTTCCGCGTGCAGGTGCCCGCGGCCCAGGTCGACGTCAGCGTGACCGCGCCGGGCTACCTGCCCCTGGTGACCACCCTCGACCTGCGCACCGCCGACCTCAACGAGGCCGAACTCGCCGTCGCCCGCGAGCCCACCTACGCGACGACCGTCGAGGTCGTCGCGGCGCCCGTGGCGGTGTCGCCTGCCACGCAGGCGGTCGAACCGCGGCAGGTCCTGCGCACGCCCGGTGCCCTCGACAACGTCTTCCGCGCGCTCCAGACGCTGCCAGGCGTCGCCGCCACCGAAGAAGCCGGCAGCCGCCTCGCGGTGCGGGGCGGCTCGCCCGACCAGAACCTCACCGTGATGGACGGCGTCGAGATCCACGACCCCTACCGGCTCTACGGCCTCACCAGCGCGTTCAATCCCGAGACGATCGCGCGCTTCGAACTGGCGACCGGCGGCTTCAGCGTCAAGCACGGCGACCGCCTGTCGTCACTGCTCACGGTCGAAAACCGCGACGGCGCCGCCGCGCGCACCCTCGGGGGATCCGCCGCGCTCAGCATCACCGACGCCAACGTCGTGCTCGAGGGCGGCCTGCCCGGCCCCTCGACGGGTGCGTGGCTCATCACCGCGCGCCGCACCTACTACGACCTCGTCGCGGAGCGCTTCACCGACCAGGACCTCCCGCAGTTCGCCGACCTGCAGGCCAGGGCCACGTGGGAGCCGGCCCCCGGGAGGAAGCTCACACTGTTCGGTCTGCGGAGCCGCCAGGCAGCCGCGATCGACCTCGACGAAGACGACATCAACGGAACCTTCGACGACGACACCGACAACGACCTGTGGTCGATGCGCTTCGACACGTCGATCGGCACCCGCGGGCAGTCGCACACGGTCGTCGGCTACTCCAACACCACCTCGACGTTCGGCGTCGATGCCGCCTTCGAGAACCAGGCCCAGCGCTCGAACACCCCTGACGACCGCTTCGCGACCGCGGCCGTGGTGTTCGACCGCGTGTTCTCGGTCGAAGACCTGTCGGTGAGGCAGGAACTGGCGTGGACGTTCGGACCGCACGTGCTCGAAGTGGGCGCCGACGTGCACCGGCTGTCGACGGCCCTCGACTTCACCATCGCGGGCGATCGGAACCCGACGGCGGCCAACGGGTCGAGCGTGCAGGGCGGAGCCGGCCTGCCGGATCTGCTCGCCTCACGCAGCCAGACGACGCGTGGCGGCGCATGGGTACAAGACACCTGGCGGGTGGGCGCGCGCGGATCCCTCGAAGCTGGCCTGCGCGTCGACCGCGTGGGCCTGACCAGTGAAACGCTGCTCTCGCCGCGCCTGGCGGGGCGGTGGTCGCTCGGCGTCTCCACGAGCCTGAAGGGCGCCATCGGCCGTTACACGCAGAGTCCGGGCTACGAGAAGCTGACGCAGGCCGACTACCTCCTCGATCTCACCAGTGACGCCGCGCGCGACCTGCGCAGCGAACGCGCGCTGCACGTGTCGGCCGGCATCGAGCACCGGCTGGGCCAGGGCGTCGTCGTCAAGGCCGAGGGCTACTACAAACGCTTCACCGACCTGTTGCTCGGACGCCTCGAGACGGGGGCGGAACTCGACGCGCGTCTCGCGCAGTACGACTTCCCCGCAGCGCTCGCGTCGAGCATTCCGTCCGATCCCATCATCACGACCGTGCCGACCAATGACGGCCGAGGGCGCGCCTACGGGTTCGACCTGTTCGTGTCGCGGATGTCGGCGCCCGCCAGCGCACGGCTGACCGGCTGGGCCAGCTACACCTGGGGCAAGGCCGACCGCGATTCGTACGGCCGCCGCTATCCGTTCGAATATGACCGGAGGCACGCCGTCACGGCCGTTGCCGGCTACCGGCTCACGTCGCGCTGGGAACTGGGATCGACCATCCGCGTGGCGTCGGGGTTTCCGCGCACGAGCCCCGTGGGCCTGCGCGTGGCTGCGGCCGCCGACGTGCGCGATGCCGACGGCGATGGCAAGCTCACCGAACTGCGCCCGGCGACCGACGCGACCGGCCTGCTCGTCTACGGTGTCGACTACGGGGCGGTGGCCAACCTCAACCAGGCCAGGCTCCCGGTCTTCTCGCGCGTCGACACCCGCCTGACCTGGCGGCCCCGTGGTCACTCGGGACGATGGGAGTACTACCTCGAGGTGATCAACCTGCTCAATCGCCGGAATGCGGGCGCGTTCGATCCCGTCCTCGAGTACGACCCGGCGTCTGACCGCCCCCGCCTCGTCGAGGAGCGGAACCAGTCGCTCAAGCGGCTCCCGACGCTTGGACTGCGCGTACGGTTCTGACCCGTCGCCGCGCGCCCTCGACCGGACCGCCAATCGTCAGGCCCGGCCGGCGAACTCCCGCGTCTCGGTGTGCACCTTCACGCGTTCGCCTTCCTTGATGAACAGCGGCACGCGCAGCTCCATCCCCGTCTCGAGGATGGCGAGCTTCGTGACGCTGCCGCTGGCGGTGTCGCCACGGGCGCCCATCTCGGTTTCCTTCACCGTCAGCTCGACGATCGGCGGGAACTGGAGGCCGATCGGGCTGCCGTTGAACTTGTGGACGGCGACGAGGACGTTGTCGCTCAACAGGAACCGATCGTCGCCGAGCATGTCGCCCGACAGCGTCAGCGTCTCGTAGGTCTCCTGGTCCATGAAGTGGTAGCCGTCGCCGTCGGCGTACTGGAACGAGGCCTCGGCCTTCACGAGGTCGGGTTCCTTGAACTTCTCGCCCGCCTTGAAGGTCTTGTCGAACACCGCGCGCGAGATCAGGTTGCGCATCTTGATGCGCACGAGGGTCTGTCCGCCGCGGGCGGTGGGCTTCGACACTTCGACGTCGAGGCAATGGTAGGGAGCGTCTTCGAACTCGAAGTACATCTTGCGCTTGATGGAGATCGCTTCGATCAGGGCAGCCATGACGGGGATGGTAATACAGGGGATCGCGCGATCGCGAGCTCACATGCAGGCTCAAACCCGGGGATCGCGCGATCGGAGGCTCACATGCAGGCTCAAACCCGGGGATCGCGCGATCGGGGGCTCACATGCAGGCTCAAATCCTTGGTCGTGGTGCGGGTCATCTGCGGGCGAGGGTGCGGGCGAAGTCCTCGTACTGGTCGACGGCGACGAAGTCGACGCCGGCGGCAATGGCGGCGCGCCAGCGGCGCTCGACGGCGGCGAGGCTGCCGAAGTTGTAGCTCTCGGTCCAGCTCTGTGGCACGTCGGCCGGGTGGCCGTTCAGGGTGTAGTACCGGATCCAGAGGCCCGCGTCGTGGGCCCTGGTCACCAGGCTCTTCAACCGGGCGTGCTCGTCGGGGGTCCAGTCGCCGGCCTTCG
>JAEUQQ010000614.1 GCA_016789685.1 Acidobacteriota bacterium
GCGCCCCCCCGTGCCGCGACGGCCGGCACACGACCGCCTGCGGCCTCAGTCGACAAGCCCGTTCTGCATGCTGTACCGCGCAATCTCGACATGGCTCGTCAGCCCGGTCTTCTCGCGGATGCGCGCGAGGTAGGTGGCGACAGTCTTGTCGCTCAGGTCGAGGTCCGACGCGATCTCCTTGATCGCGCGGCCAAGCGCGATCAGCCTGAAGATCTCGAACTCGCGGCTCGACAGCCGCTCGTGCGGCCGAGCCCGCGGCTCCTGGCGCAGTGACGAGGCCACCTCGGCGGCCGTGTCGGCGTGCAGGTAGGTGCCCCCGCCCACGACCTTGGCAATCGCCTCGAGCAGATCGTCTGACGCCCGGTGCTTGTGGATCAGGCCGTTGGCGCCGGCCTTCATCGTCTGGAAGACGTACTCGATCTCCACCGCCGCGGTCAGCACGAGCACGGGCACCGCGGCATCGACCGCGCGAATCCTGGCGAGCAGGTCGAGTATGCCTCGGCCGGGCATCATGATGTCGAGCAGGAGGAGATCCCACCGGCGGGTCGGCAACGCCGCCACGACGGCCTCGCCGTCGGCGGCCTCGACCACCTCGACACCCTCGAACCCCTCGTGCAGGAGCTGACGGACGCCGCGTCGGGTCACCTCGTGGTCGTCAGCGATCAGGACGTGCCGCATGCTGGTCCTCCACCGCCACGCGGGGAATCCGCACCGTGACCATCGTGCCTTCGCCCGCGCCGCCCGACACGCTGACCGTTCCGCCGAGCGATTCGGCGCGCTCCATGATGCCGAGCAGGCCGAGCGACCTGACGCGTCGTTCGCCCGCGGCGCCCGAGCCGAGCGACAAGACACGCTGGAACTCGTCGCCGGGCATGCCGACGCCGTTGTCGGCAACGACGAGCACCCACGCCACGGGTCCGCCGGCGAGCGAAATGTGCACCGACGACGCGCTGGCGTGGCGCGCCACGTTCGTCAGCAATTCCTGGAAGATGCGGAAGAACGCCGTCGCGACATCGGTCGCGGGCTGCACCTCGTCGCTCACCTCGAAGCGCGTGGCGATGCCGGTGCGCCGCTCGAACCGGCGGGCTTCGTCGCGGATCGCGGCGGGCAGGCCCAGCGCGTCGAGCGCGCTCGGGCGCAGTTCGAGCGCGATGCGCTGCACGGTGATCACGGTGCTGTCGATCAGCCGCTCGGCCTCGGCGAGCTTCTCGGCGACCGGCGACGTGACATCCGGCGCGAGCCGTTTCGCCACCCAGCGCACGTCCATCTTCAGGCCGGTCAGCAACTGGCCGAGTTCGTCGTGCACCTCGCGCGACATGCGCGAGCGCTCTTCTTCACGGACGGCGTGCAGCCGCGCGGTGAGCGCACGCATCTGTCGTTCGCGCGCGACGAGTTCGTCGTTGCGGCGCCGCAGTTCCTGATCGCGCCGCCGGCTCCCGGTGACGTCACGGTAGATCGCGGCGCGCCCGATGATCGTCCCGGTGGCGTCGCGCAACACGCAGTCGACCACCGACAAGGTCAACACGTCGCCGTTCCTGCGTTGCCTCGCGACTTCGACCGTGCCCTTTTCACACTCGGCCGTGCGCAGGGTGAGGCCCTCGGTCGTCACGTCGGTTGCGGCGGGACGAATCACGTCGTGCACGGGCTGCCCGATCGCTTCGTCACTGGCGTAGCCGAAGATGCGCTCGGCGCCCGCGTTCCAGCTGGTGATCGTGCCGTCGAGTGCGGTGCTGACGATGGCGTCG
>JAEUQQ010000682.1 GCA_016789685.1 Acidobacteriota bacterium
CAGGAACTGGATGGTCGCGTTCTGGTTGCCGCCCCCGCCAATCGTCGCAACCGAGCGCACGGCGGTGCGCAGGCGCAGATCGGCGAACTCCGGCAGGACGGCGGTGCGCACGTCAGACATGACGGCAAACTGATCGCGCGCCCGTTCGCCAACGGGGGCCAGCCGCACGTAGATGGTGGCCTGGTTGGGGGTGTGCGCCGGGTCGTCGGCCGTGGTCGTGAGCGTGTAGGCCACTTCGGGCAGGCGTTCGCGCACGCGCGCCGCGATGCGCGTCGCGAGCAGCGCCGTCTTCTCGAGGCTCGTCCCCTCGGGCGCCCGCACGTTGACCTCGAACTCCGACTGGTCGTCGTCGGGAATGAACGTCTTGTTCGCGGCGACGAACAGCGGCCCCGTCGACAGCAACACGAGCAGCGCCCCGACGGTCACGAGCCGGGTGTGCGCCATTGCCCACGCCAGCATGCGGCTGTACAGCGCGTCGATCGGCGCGAAGAACCCTGTCTTCCCGTGCTCGCCCGGACGATGGACGCCCGCCCCCGCCGGCCCCGGCGACGGCGCGCCGTTGCCATCCCTGGGCGTCGGACGCCGCAGGAGGCGGGCCGACATCATCGGCGTCAGCGTGAACGCCACCAGGAGCGACACGGCGATCGCAAACGCCATCGTGAGGCCGAACGACTTCATGAAACGGCCGACAATGCCGCCCATGAAGCCTACCGGCACGAAGATCGCCATGAGCGACAGCGTGGTCGCCATGACGGCGAGGCCGATCTCTCGCGTGGCCTCGATCGCCGCCTGGAACGGTGGATAGCTCTTTTCGTCGATGAAGCGCCAGATGTTTTCGAGCACCACGATCGCGTCGTCAATGACGATGCCGACGGCCAGCGTGAGGGCAAGCATCGTCATCGAGTTGAGCGTGAAGCCCATGAAGTTGATCAGGCCGAACGCCGCGATGATCGACGTCGGAATCGCCACCGCCGAGATCAGCGTCGATCGCAGGCTGCCGAGGAAGAGGAGCACCACCAGGGCGGCGAGCACCGATCCGATGACGAGATGTTCTTCGACGGCCTTGATCGAGGCCTCGATGAACTCCGACTGGTCGCGCACCACCCGCACGTTGTAGCCGGCGGGCAATGTCGGGCGCATCTCGTCGAGTCGCTCCTTGAGGCGGTTGACGACCTCGACGGTGTTCGTGCCCGACTGCTTCCTGACCTGCAGCATGACGGTGCCGTCACCGTTCACGTTGGCCAGTGACTCGGCGTTGGCCATGCCGTCCTCGACCCGCGCCACATCGGCGACGAGGATGGGGTGGTCAGCGGCCTGGCGCACGACGATGCGCCCGAACTCCTCGACGCTCGTGACGCGACCCAGCGTCCGCAGCGTCAGGGTTTCTGGTCCCTGCTCGACGCGGCCCCCGGGGATCTCGGCGTTCTGCGCGCTCAGCGCGCGTGCCACGTCGTTGACGGTCAGGGTGTAGGCCTGCAGCCGGGCGGCGTCGAGATGGATGTTGATCTGCCGGCCACGACCGCCGACGACGAGCACCTGCCCGACGCCCTCGAGGCTCTCGAGCTGACGCCGCAGGGTCTTGTCGGCAAACTCGGTGACGTCGCGGATGGGCTTCGCCGACGTGACGGCCAGCGTCAGCACCGGCGATGCGTCGGGATCGAGCTTCTCGATCGTCGGCTGATCCACCGTCGTGGGCAGCAGTGGAAGCACGCGGTTGACGCGATCGCGGACCTCCTGCGCGGCGACGTCGACGTTCTTCTCGAGCACGAACGACGCGATGACCGTTGACACGCCTTCAGACGACACCGACCGCAACTCGTCGATGCCGCTGACGGTGTTGACCGCCTCCTCGATCTTGTCGGTGATCTCGGTTTCGATCTGCTCGGGCGAGGCGCCGGCCTGGCGCGTGGTGATGAGGATGGTGGGGAAGTCGACCTTCGGGAACCGGTCGACGCCCAACTGGAAGAACGAAAAGCCTCCGATGACCGTGAGCGTCAGGATGAGCACCGACGCGAACACGGGACGCTTGACCGAGAGGCTGGCGAGCCACTGCATGACGAGACTCCAGAGAGGACGAAACGACGGGACGCGGTGACGGGCGGCGGGCTCAGCGGCCGGCTGGGGCCGGTGCCGCTCCCGTGGTGACACGCACGCCGTCGGTCAGGCGTGCGTCGGTCGACAGGGCCACGACATCACCAGCGGCCACGCCCTCGACGATCTCGACACGGTCGCCGACCGCCTGCCCGGTGCGCACGATGCGCTCCTCGACACGATCGCCGGTGACCACGAAGACGCGCCGCGTGCCGGCGCTCGTGCGGACGGCGGCCTGCGGCACGAGCAGCGCGTTCTCGCGCGTCGGCTGCGACACCTCGGCCGAGGCGAAGAACCCCGGCTTCAGCTCGTCGTCGGGATTGGGCACGATGGCCTCGACCGTCAGCGAGCGCTGTTCGCTGCGCAACGACGGCGCGATGAACTTGACCGTGCCGGTGAACGTGCGACCCGGGTAGGCATCGACCGTGACACGCACCGGCTGGCCGGTCGAGATCTTCGAGACGAGCTGCTCAGGCACGGTCAGCGCCAGGCGCAGGGGATTCGACCGCACGACGGTCACGACGCGGGTGCCGGTCGTCACGAAATCGCCGACGCTGACGCGCCGTTCGGCGACGATGCCCGCAAACGGGGCGCGCACGGTCGTGTCGTTGAGCGCCTTCTGGGCCAGCGCGATCCGTGCATTGGCCCCGGCGAGGGCCTGGAAGCGCTGCTGCGCGGCATTGCGCGACGCCTCGTATTGCTGGCGTGCCGCCTCGACCCGC
>JAEUQQ010000702.1 GCA_016789685.1 Acidobacteriota bacterium
TCGCCTCGCCTGGCGCCGCGATGACGGCGACGACCGAATCGACGGGCACGGTCTCGCCCTCCTTCACCCGGATCTCGGCCAGCACGCCGGCCACGGGCGAGGGGATCTCGGCATCGACCTTGTCGGTCGAGATCTCGAACAGCGGCTCGTCGCGATCGATGGTGTCTCCGACCTTCTTGATCCAGCGCGTGACGGTGCCCTCGGCGACCGACTCGCCCATCTGCGGCATGACGACGTTTGTGGACATGACGTATCCGGATGGCTCCGGGCAGGCGCACGCGGCGCCCGCCAGCTACATGTGAATGGCTGCCCCGTGGGCCGCGTGCGCCGCCTCGCCCACCGCCTCGGACATCGTCGGATGCGCGTGGATGGTGCGGATCATCTCTTCGACCGTGCATTCGAGGCGGAGCGCCATCGTCGCCTCGGCCACCAGCTCGGTGCTGCGCGGCCCGATCATGTGGACGCCCAGGACCTCGTCGTACTTCCTGTCGGCGACGACCTTCACGAAACCGTCGATCTCGTTGGCGATCTTCGCGCGGCCCAGCACGCCGAACGGGAACGTGCCGACGATCACGTCGTAGCCGCGCTCCTTCGCCTCGGCCTCGGTGAGGCCGACGCTGCCGATCTCGGGATCGCAGTACGTGCACGCGGGTACGTGATCGTAGTTGATCGGCCTGACGTCCTTGCCGGCAATGCGCTCGGCCGCGATGATGCCTTCCATCGACGACAGGTGTGCGAGCTGCGGGTGCCCGGGCTTCTCGAACGTGATGCAGTCGCCCACCGCGCTGATGCCCGGCACACTCGTGCGGAACAGCTCATCGACCTGGATATAGCCGCGCTGCATCGTCAGGCCGACCTCCTCGGCGCCGAGGCCCGACGTGACCGGCCCGCGGCCCGTGGCCACCAGCAGGTACTCGGCGGTGATCGTCTCGATCGATCCGTCGGGCTTCTGCGCCGTGATCTCGACGCTGTCCTTCCCGGG
Source organism: Acidobacteriota bacterium (assembly GCA_016789685.1). Taxonomy (GTDB): domain Bacteria; phylum Acidobacteriota; class Vicinamibacteria; order Vicinamibacterales; family JAFNAJ01; genus JAEUQQ01. The sequence continues at coordinate 983 of JAEUQQ010000702.1, forward strand.
CACTGCACTGGTGACCTTCGTCCCGGTGAGCACCTTGATCTTGCGCTTCCTGTAGATCTTCTCGAGCTCCGCCGACACGGCCTCGTCTTCGTTCGGGACGATGCGCGGCAACAGCTCGATGATGGTGATGTCGCTGCCGAAGGTGTTGAAGATCGATCCGAACTCGACGCCGACGGCGCCACTGCCCATGATGACCATCGACTTCGGCACGGACTTCATGTGAATCGCGTCGTCGCTGCTGATGATGCGCTGGTGATCGATCTCGATGCCGGGCACGCTACGCGCGTACGATCCGGTGGCGACGATGATCTCCCTGGCCTCGAGCGTGCGGGGCTCGCTGCCACTGACGTCGATCCTGCCGCCGCCGAGCAGGCGCGCGGTACCCTTGATCCACTCGATCTTGTTCTTCTTGAACAGGTAGGCCACGCCGGCGGTCAGGCCCTTGACGACCTTGTCCTTGCGGGCGTGCACCTGCTTCATCTCGATCTGGATGGGCGTGTCGCCGAGCGAGACGCCCCAGTCCTTGGCGTCCTTGATCACCTTGAACGCGTGGGCGTGCTCGAGCAGGGCCTTGGTCGGGATGCACCCCCAGTTGAGGCACGTCCCGCCGAGGGTGGCTTCCTTCTCGACGACGCCGACCGTGAGCCCCAGCTGTGCGGCGCGGATGGCGGCCACGTAGCCGCCTGTGCCTGCCCCAATCACCACGACATCGAATGCATTGGCCAAACCGCGATCTCCTCGGACGAAGACACCGGCGGCCGACGCGGGAGGAATCCGGGGCGTCCGCTGGCAAACGGGGAATTATACCGGCTGCGGGTGGCGCGCCACGGCCAACCGCCCGGGCGCCGGGGCCTGCCCCGGGTTCCCGGCGGTGCCGTGCGGCCGGGCACGGCACGACCATACGATAGAATGACGACCCGCCCCGCTCCCCGGCGAGGCCGCCCCGCCATGTCGACTCCGCCGAAAACGCTGCTCGTCGTCGATGACGACGAGGGGATGCGCGACACGCTCGCCGCCATCCTCAAGCGCGACTACCACGTACTGGTCGAATCGAGCGCCGAATCCGCCCAGGCGGTGCTGTCGCGTTCGCGCATCGACCTGATGCTGCTCGACGTCCGGCTCCCCGGGATGAGCGGGCTCGACCTGCTCAAGATCATCAAGGACACGCAGCCGCTGATCGAGGTCATCGTCATCTCGGCGGTGAGCGAGGTCGAAACCGCGGTGGCGGCGATGAAGCAGGGCGCCTACCACTACATCACGAAGGACTTCGAGTACGACGCCCTCAGGTCGCTCGTCAGGAACGCCTCGGAAAAGCAGGACCTGAATCGCCGCGTGCTGACGCTGTCGGCCCAGGTGGCCGAGCAGAGCGACCGCGAGTTCGTGGTGGGGCGCAGCGGCGCGATGCGCGACGTCATGACGCTGGCGGGCAAGATCGCCAAGGTGTCGGCCACGGTCCTGGTGCTGGGCGAAAGCGGGACGGGCAAGGAGCTGCTGGCTCGCTGGCTGCACCGGCACTCCGAGCGGGCCGACGGACCGTTCATCCCCGTCAACCTCGGGGCGTTGCCCACCGACCTCGTCGAAAGCACCCTGTTTGGCCACGAACGCGGCGCCTTCACGGGCGCGGTGAAGCAACAGCTTGGCAAGTTCGAGCTGGCGGCCGGAGGCACGCTGTTCCTGGACGAGGTGGGTGACCTGCGGCTCGACCTCCAGGTGAAGCTCCTCAGGGCCATCCAGGAGGGCGAGATCGAGCGGCTGGGCGGGTCGCGGCCGATCAAGACCGACTTCCGGCTGATCTGCGCGACCAACCAGGACCTCGAGCGTGCGGTGCGCGAGGGCCGGTTCCGCGACGATCTGTTCTACCGCATCAACGTCGTGCCGATCGTGCTCCCGTCGCTGCGCACCCGCAGTGACGATGTCGAACCGCTGACCGAGTTCTTCCTGCAGCGCTACACGACGCGCTTCAAGAAGCCAGGTGTCCAGCTGGCGCCTGAAGCGCTCTCGGCGCTCGAGCGGTATACCTGGCCGGGCAACGTCCGCGAGCTGCAGAACCTGATGGAACGGCTCGTCGCGATCAACGACGGCCTGATCACCGAGGACGAACTGCCGCACGAGGTGCGCCGCATGCCAGACGTGCGCGCGGCCGACAGCGTGCTGCAGCAGGCACTCGACGACTTCGAGCGCTCGTTCCTGCTGCGAGCGGTCGAACAGACCGACGGCAATGTGACCGCCGCCGCCCGCGCGCTGGGCATCGCGCTCAGCACGCTCAAGCACAAGCTCCAGCGGCTCGACATCGGCGACGCGCCGCGCCGCATCCGCCGCACCTAGCGCACCGCCGCGACTCCCGCGCGAGGTCGCGCCTGGCGCGGGGCGCGCCTACCCCTCGAGCCCCCGGGCCGGGTCCCGACTTCCCCGGCGGGGGCCAAGACGCTGCGTACTGCAGAGCGACGTCACGTTGACGGAAGTGCCAAACCCGTGACGCCCGGCGCACACATCCGCACATTCAAGCCCAATTAATCGGCGCCGATTCAACGCATACCCCGCGACAGCGCCCGTCGCCCCCGCGGGTACACGGCTTGCCATGCTCCCCGTGTGCGATCACGCACACGTCGGGGTCCCCGGCGTCGGCAACCCGTTTCGAGTAGGAGTTCGCCCGTGCAGCCCTCACGGTTCACCGTGCGTGTACCGTTGCCCGAGCGTGATGAGGTGTTCCTGCTGAACACCCTGACCGACGCTCAGGCGATCGTCTCGCCAGACGTCGCGGCCCTGCTCGACGGGAGGGCCGCCGACACCGATGCCGCCGCGTCGGCCCTGCAGACGCTGGCCGATCACGGCTTCCTCGTCACGTCACGCGACGACGACGACCGCGCCCTCGCCCAGCACTTCTCCGAGGTCAGGCATGACCGGGGAGAACTCCGCGTCACGATCCTGACCACCGAGCAGTGCAACTTCGCCTGCGGGTACTGCGTGCAGGGCGACCACGGCGACGCCAACGCCTCGGGGCGGAAGATGTCGCTCGAGACCGCCGATGCGGTGGCACGCTGGTTTGCGGCACAACTCGACGCCGTACGCCCACAGCGCGCGGTCATGACGTTCTTCGGTGGCGAGCCCCTGCTCAACCTGCCGGTGCTCTACCGCCTCGCCGAGCGGGCGCACGTCGCCGCCCGCATGCGTGGCGTCACGTTCCTGATCAACGTGATCACCAACGGCCTCCTGCTCAGCCCCGAGGTTGTTGGCCGGCTCGTGCCCTTCGGCCTGAACGGCGTGAAGGTCACGCTCGATGGCGATCGCGAGGCACACGACCGCGCCCGTCCGCTGCGAGGCGGCCAGGGCACGTTCGACCGCATCGTCGCCAACGTGGCGGCGGTGGCTGGCCTGTGCCGCATCTCGATCGGCGGAAACGTCGCGCCCGACGCGATCGACGGCTACCAGGCACTGCTGGCGTTCCTGGCGCAGCAGCCATTTGCGCCGGCCATCTCGAAGGTCTCGTTCAAGCCCCTGATCGACACGCAGGGAAGCGCGCGCAGCGCGGTCAGCGCCTCTGGGGCGCGTGCCCGGGTCATTCCGCTCGCGCCGGTCGGCGGCGGCGCCGAGGGCGGCACCTGCATGACGGCCAGGGGGGCTGGGCGCGCCTCGGGTTGTGACTCGTGTGGCGTCGATGACCTGGCGCTCGACGACCTGCGCGAGCAGACGAAGCGCGCGGGCTTCTCGACGCCTGACGGCGTGCACATGGGCCCGTGCGAAATCCACCGCGCCCACGCCCACACGGTGGGCATCGAGGGCGAACTCTACAAGTGCCCGGGATTCAGTGGCGAGGCGACCGAGGTCGTCGGCCACATCAGCCGCGAGGCGACGGTGATGGAGCGCGAATCCGCGCGCCGTTTCAATCGTCTCGCCGCCTACGAGTTGTGCGGCGACTGCGCGTTCGTTCCGGTGTGTGCCGGAGGCTGCGCCGTCGCGTCGCACCACGAACTCGGTGACATGCACGCGCCGACATGTCATCGACGTGCCTTTGAATCGGCGCTCGTCACCCTGGCCCGCGACACGGCGTCGTCGGCCACAGAACCCCGTGAGGGAGCAGCATGAGCATCCGCATCGTCAAGTCTGGTTCGCAGGCCCGTCCCCCGCTGTCGTGCCCCTGGCTGATCGACTATCCGAGCGAGCCAGCGCGCGACAAGAAGTAGCGACCCACCGCTGACGACCGCCGGCACGCACTGTTCACGCTCGTCGTGGGCAGTGCGCCGGTCGAGGCGTCACCGCCACGACCCCGAGTCGACCGGCATGGACGCAGCCGGCCCGGGCTCGGTCCCGCGCACGCGGGGTCCGGTGTACAGTACGCGGCGTGAACGGGCGCGATGCCCTCGTCGTTTCACGCCGCACACTTCTGCGAGCACTCGCGACTCCGGGCGCGCTCGCGGCCGCTGCGGCCTGCGGGCGCACACCGGTGCCCGCGGGGCAACGCCCGCCCGTGACGCTGGTCACGGGCATCGCACAACCACGCCCGGGCGCGGGCCTGCCCGCTGTCGCCAACCTGCTACGGAACGCCAGCCTCGTGGTGCTGGCGCGGAACGGCCGCGCCCTGCCCGCCCTGGCCGAGCGCTGGTCGGTCTCGGA
>JAEUQQ010000720.1 GCA_016789685.1 Acidobacteriota bacterium
CCTATCCGCCTGCCATGCCGGAGCGCGCCAGCGTCACGGCGGGCACTGGACACGTGCCGCAGCCGAGCCATGACGACCTTCGCCCCGACCATGCCCGCTTCCGAACGCGCCGACGCCCTTGCTGCCGAACGCGTCCTGATCGTCGAGGACGATCGGTCGACACGTGTCGGTCTCGCCGAACTCGTCAGGGCCTGGGGATTCACGGCCGATGCTGCCGCCGACGGTGACGAGGCCCTGGCGAAGTTCACCGACTTCCGCCCCTCGATCGTCGTGTCTGACCTGGTCATGCCGCGCATGGGCGGGCTCGATCTCCTCCGCGCGCTGCAGCCCGACCTCGACGACGTGACGTTCGTGCTGCTGACCGCGCAGGGCACGGTCGAGACGGCGGTCGAAGCCATGAAGAGCGGGGCGTACGACTACCTCACGAAGCCGGTCGAGCCGCAGCGGCTCCGCATCCTGCTCGAGCGGGTCGTCGAACGACACCAGACGATTGCCGAGAACAAGCAACTGCGCCGGCGCCTGCGCGAGCAGGGCAGTTTCGGGCGCATCGTCGGCAACAGCCCGGCGATCCGGCGGATTTACACGACGATCGAGCAGGCGGCGCCCACGCAGGCGTCGGTGCTGGTCTGGGGCGAGTCGGGCACCGGCAAGGAACTCGTCGCGCAGACCGTGCACGAGCTCAGCACGCGCAGCACGCAGCCGTTTGTCGCGATCAACTGCGCCGCCATTCCCGAAACGTTGCTCGAGAGCGAGATCTTCGGGCACGAGAAGGGGGCGTTCACGGGCGCGATCGACCGGCGCCTCGGCTGCTTCGAACTCGCGCACCGCGGCACGTTGTTCCTCGACGAGATCGCCGAGATGACGCCGCCGACGCAGGTGAAGCTGCTGCGCGTGCTGCAGGAGCGGACGTTCCGCCGGCTCGGCGGGCGCAACGAGCAGTCGGTCGACGTGCGCGTCATTGCGGCGACCAACGTCAACCCGCAGGAGGCCGTGCAGCGCGGAAAGCTGCGCGAGGACCTGTTCTACCGGCTCAACGTGTTCGCCATCGAGATCCCGCCGCTGCGCGATCGACGCGAAGACATTCCGCTGCTGGTACAGGCCTTCGTGCAGGAGTTCAACCAGCGCAACGCACGGGCCGTGCGCGGCCTCGATCCCGAGGCCATGCGCGCCCTCGAGCGCCACACGTGGCCCGGCAACATCCGCGAACTGCGTAACGTCATCGAGCGGTCGACCATCGTCGCCACCGGCGACATGGTCTTGCTCGAGCACCTGCCGCCCCATATCGCGCACCCGATGGCGCCCGTGCAGACCGGGCCCAACATCGTGCTGACCCCGGGAACGACCGTCGAAGAGGCCGAGACGCAACTCATCCAGCTCACGCTCGCCCACACGCGCAACAACAAGACGCGTGCGGCCGAGATCCTCGGCATCAGTCTCAAGACGCTCCACAACAAGCTGAATCGCCTGAAGGCGATCGGCCGTTCCATCGAGCCGCAGTAGGGTCAGGGGCGATGCGCCTCTCGCTCAAGGCCCGCCAGGTCGCCGGCGTCACGCTGATCGTCGGGTTGTCGGTGACGACGCTCGGCGCGGTGTTCGTCGCCCGCTTGCTGCGCATCCGCCTCGAAGAGAACGGCGCGCGTGCCGAGCTGTTGTGGCGCACCGTGTATCAGCAGGCCTCGAAGGTGCCAGCCTCTGGCGACCTCGTGGCGGCCCTGCGCGCCGACACCGGGCTGCGCTCCGTCCTCGAATCGGGCCTCGCCTACTCGCGGAACGTCACCTATGTGCTGATCGCCGACGCCGACAACCTCGCGGTCGTCCACAGCACCGAGGAGTTGCAGGGCCAACCCGTGCCCGAAGCCCCGCAGTTGTCACACCTCATCGAGGCCGGCCCGATCGAGCACATGCGCGCCGTGTTCTCTGAGCGGAACTTCGAGGTGCGCGAAACACTGCTGCTCGGTGACGAGGAACGCTGGACGGTGCGCGTCGGCCTGTCGATGGTCCTGTTCCGTGACGACGTGTCGAAGGTCGCGGGGGCGACCGTCGCCATTGCCGGCGGGGCCCTCGCCGGCGCGATGTTCATCGCGCTGTTGTTCTCGCAGTGGCTGCTTCGGCCCATCCATGTGCTCCGCGCCGGCCTGTCGCGCCTCGGGCGCGGCGAACAGGGGGTCACACTCGACCTGCCGCCCGGCGACGAGTTTGCCGGCATCGGCGAGTCGTTCAAGACCCTCAGCGAGGCGCTGGCCGCCTCGCGCGAACGCGCGGCCGATCCGGTCTCGACCGACACGGTGGTCGAGCGCCTCGAGGACGCCGTCGCCATCGTTGCGCCGTCGGGCGAGATCATGTTTGCCAACGGCGCCATGCGGCGCATCCTGGCGCGCCTGCCACTCGACGACGATCCGGTGTGGCGCAAAGCGATCGACGAGGCGCTGTCGTCGCGCGGCCCGAGCAGCACGCAGACGATGCGCGTCGCCGATGGCAGCGATGCGCGCGACTATGCGACCACGGCCTATGCCCTCGGCGAACGCGATGGGCGGTCACTGGGCGCCATGCTCGTGGCGCGCGACGTCGCCTCGCGCACGCAGGTGGCGTCGACGCTGAAGTACTCGCGCAAGATCGCCTCGCTGTCGAAGCTGCTCGCCGGTGTCGCGCACGAAGTGAAGAACCCGCTCAACGCGATGACCATCCACCTCGAGCTGCTCAAGCAGAAGC
>JAEUQQ010000069.1 GCA_016789685.1 Acidobacteriota bacterium
TGGCGCGTAGAACTGCGGGGTCGGCCGCGCCGCGTTCACGTGGCGGGTGAGGCCGAACTCGGCGGGCATGTAGCTCGCCGTCGCCAGCGTCACCAGCACGCCGCCGTCGTTGACGAACTTCTGCAACTCGACGACACCGTCGAGGCCCATGCCACCCGTGATGTCGTCAGACTCGCCGTACGTCCCCAGCGTCGGGTACTTCGGGTCCTTCTTGTAGGGCAGCGGCTTGCCCTTCGACTCGACGTCGTACACGAGGCCCTTGCCGGTGCGGCCCTGGTTCGGGATGACGATCACGTCGTAGTTCGCCCGAAGGCTGCCCTTCTTCACCCGTTCCTTGTAGATGAGATCGAACGGCGTCTCGAACTGGTCGAAGGCGTGGCGCACCCATCCGACTTCCTGTGTGTTGCCCCAGGTCGAATAGATCGCCACGCGTGGCGCATCGACATCGTGCATCGCGACCGTCGGCATCGCCTCGACCCCGATGGCGTCGAGCCCGAGCGTCTCGATCGCCTTCGTCAGGCCCGGCGTGCCATCCATGGCCATCCGCGTCGGCGGCTTTGCCGGCTGCGTCGCCGAGACGATGAACGATCCCGCCGGGATCTCGCGGTCGCCGATCCTGAATGCCACGTCGTTGGCCTTGACGTAGAAGTCCTTGAGGCGGAACCGCAGCGTGACCATCGAGTTCGAGCCCGTGTTCGGGATCACGTACGCCGCGGCCTTGCCGCCGGCGAGCGGTGCCACCGTGCCGGTCACGGTGGCCGTGCCGACCGGCGTCGTCGCGGCAGACAGCACGGCCTTGTCGGTCGTCGCCTTCACCTCGGCGTGCAGCATCAGCCCCATCGTCCAGCCCGTGTCGTCGTAGGTGCGGAGGTTTGCGTCGGGGAAGTCCTGCTTCTCGAGCAGGATCTTGGCGAGACGCCCGTACGGCTGGTTGCGCTTCACGACGTAGGACCCCGCCGGGAACGTGCCGTCGGCGAGCTTCAGCTCACCCGTGGCCTGCCCGACCTCGATGCCCTGGACGCGGAGCAGGTTGACGAGCAGCGCGACGCGCGAGCGATCCTTCTGCCCGGAAGGAATCACGAAGCCGTGCGGCGCGTCCTTCTCGCCAGAGGCGATCGCGTTGATCGTCTTCTGGTAGTAGTTCTCGAGGATGACCTGCGGGAACGACGAGGCGAGCTGGAGTGCGGTGAGCACGCCCGTCTGCATGTAGTTGGTGTTGTTGCGCATCGACCACACGACTTCCTTGTACGGTGGCAGCGGGCGATACCACTCGCGGGTCGTCTGGTTCGCCGCGCCGGGGAATTCCGGGTTCGCGACCGTGCGCTTCATGGTGGTGGCCCCGCCGTTGCCGAACGTCTCGTACATCCGGATGAGCCCGTTGTGGTTCGACGCCGCGAAGGCCAGGTAACCCGGCGACCACATGTCGACGAACGCATGCGTCCAGACACCAGGCATGCCGTACTTGATCATCTGCGCCATCTCGAAGTTGGCGAACCACGGCATCTCGCCGTAGACGATCGGATCGAGCGTCGGATTCTGCGGCGCCTGTCCGCTGAACGTGTACAGGAACGGCACCGACTCGTGCAGGTCGTGCCAGATCGGCGGATGCCACGACAAGTACCAGTCGAGGGCGTTCTTCATCGACACCTGCGAATAGTTAATGTCGCGGTTGTTGTCGTGGTAGATGTACTTGCCCCAGTACGGCGGCCCGGTGATCCGGTCGCTTTCCTTGTCGATGTCGATCATGTGCTGGTAGTACCAGTCGACGTAGCGATCGCGCCCGTCGGGATCGGCGGCCGGCGTGATCGACACGATCACGTTGTCGCGGATCTTGCGGATCAGGTCTGACTCGCCTGCGGCGAGGCGGTACGCCAGTTCGATCACCATCTCGGGCGGGCCGGTCTCGGCCGAGTGCAGGCCCGCCGAGAAGTGGTAGATCGGCTTGGCCTTCGCGATGATCGCCTTCATCTCGGCGTCGCTGGTCCCGCGCGGGTCGGCGATCTTCGCCAGGTAGCCCCGGTACTCCTCGAGCCGCGTGATCGTGTCTTCGTTGGCGATGAAGACAATGACCATCTCGCGCCCCTCGTCGGTCTTGCCGATCGGCAGGACCTTGACGCGGGGCGACCTGGCCTCGAGGGCGCGATAGTAGCGGAGGGCGTCGGCCGTCCGCGTGAGCGTCTTCGGCTGACCGATGTGGTAGCCGAGCACGTCCTTGGGCGTCGGAATGCCGTCGGCCAGCGGGAGGTGGTCGACCAGCGGGCTGATGAACTCCGGCCCGGTCGTCCACTCGCGCACGGACGTGGCGAAGGTGGGGTCGGTGCGCTGCGTCGAGGCCTGCTGCGCGGGCAGCGACACGACCCCGGTGACCAGCAGCGCAGCGACGAGCGGGACAACCAGTCGGCGCGCGGGAACGCGGTGGGACATTGCACGGTCTCCTTGCACGGGCGATGGGCGGCCGCGCCCCCGGCGCCGTGAGCGGCGGGTCGAGGCGCGGCCCCGAAGACGAGGACGGAAGCTCAGGCTTCTACCGGAGCCCCTGCGCGAAGTCAAGGGGCCGACGGCCGAGCCCCTGGCTGACACGTTGGGCGATAGCCTGAAGCGATCGCGGCCCGCGTGCGCGGCGGGGTGTGTCATGGCCCCCGCAGGTGCGTCACGAGCCCCCGGGCGAGGCAGGGCGCCTCCCAGGGCCACGCCGTCGCGGCCGACGGCCTTCTCGGCGAATTCCGGTCGAAAGGTCGCGTCTCGTGGCAAAGAAGGGGTGTACGGCCGCGCGACCCGATCTATGATTCGCGCCAAGACGCACGCGCCTTTCGTTGAGGGAGCCGATGATCCACGTTGCCGCGATTCGCATGCAGCAGTTCGGGGTGTCGTTCTACCAGGCGTCACTGACCGCCCGCGATGTCAGCCGCCTCGTCAGGTTCGAAGTGCTCAGTTACGGCGAGCAGCGGCACCCGCCCGTCAGGGGGCGGAAGGGCCAGGGCCCCATCCGTTCAAAGGTCAACTGGGACCTGCTCGAACGCCGGATTGCGGGCAGCGACCGCGCCTACCAGCGCCAGATCATCCGCAAGAAGATCGACGAACTCGTCCAGTACTACGAACAGTGCCGCGCCGCGCGGAACCTCCCGTCCATCCCCGGGGCCGTCATCATCTCGAGCGACGAGGCGCTGCGGTTCGACCCGGTCGGCGAGGGCAGCAACCTCGGCACGCTCAAGGTGCCCGAACGCGAGGGCGTGTTGCGCGCCATCGACGGCCAGCACCGGCTGCTCGCGCTGCACCACGACCTCGAGCAGTTCGGGCAGGAGGAGTTCACCGTGCCCGCGGTCATCTTCGACCGCCTGCCCGAAGACCACGTCGTCCAGATGTTCGTGACGATCAACGCCAAGCACACCCGGCTCAACGCCTCGCACCTCGTGTCGCTGTCGGGCCGCCAGCTGTACGCCGATCCCAACCTCGCCGCCGCCCACGACATCGTGCGCGCGCTGAACGACCGCGACGATTCGCCGCTCGCCGGCGACATCAAGCTGCTGGGGGTCGGGAAGGGGAAGGTGGCGCAGGCGCCGCTCGCGCAGGAGTTCAAGTCGCTGCTGGCCAGCGAGGCCTTCGGCAGCGGGCGCAAGGGCGACGACTTCCGCGAGGATTCGAAGCGCTTTTTCGTCAACTACTTCAAGCAGATCTCGACCCTGTTCGCCACCGCCTGGAACGGGCGCAAGTACGCCATCCGCACGGCGCCGGCCCTGCGCGCCTTCGTGCGCGTCGCGCCGGATGTCGTCAAGCGGCTCGACCAGGAGCGCGCCGACCGGGCCGATTTCAGGATGATCGGCCGGGTTATTGCCCCATGGGGCCGGAGAATTGGCGACATGCGGTTCGAGACCGACGGCGGGTGGAAGTTGCGGGGCTCGTCGATCGATCAGTTGGCCAAGGAACTGCGCCTGGCGTTGCAGTATCCCGAAGGAGTGTGAGCGATTCGCCCCAACCTCGTGGATTCACTGGAGCTACCGCATTCCTGAAACTGTGCAATCGAGGCCGAGAAGTGTAATTCCTGCACGACACGCCGGCCTCGGGCCGTGCGGTCCCAGTCGTGAAATCACGCGGGTTTTCAGGGATTCACTTGCACGCTGGCAACGGCACACGGCTTGCTCTCCTCTCAAACGTCGCCGGGCTGTATTACGGCAGGGAGCCGTGAGTGCTGGGGAGCCGGTCCGGTGGCCGAGATAGAGGGCGCCATCCGCAAGGGTGGCGCCCTTGTCCGTCTTAAGGGGGGAGCACACCCCCAGGGCGCCCCGGGCGCGCCTGCTGCCCGCCGCCGCCCCGTATAATCCGTTCGTGCGCACATCACTGCTGGTCGTCTGCGTGCTGGCCGGAGCCTGCCTCGATGCGGTGGCTCAGCCAGCCGGTCTCAGAACCCGGATCGACGGGTACGTCGCCGAACATCAAGGCGCCATCGTCGGTGAACTCGTCCACTTGCTCGCCGTGCCCAACGTGGCCGCCGACACGGCGAACATCCGGCGCAATGCCACCCTGCTCGCCGAGATGCTCGCCAAGCGCGGCCTCGCGAGCGAAATCCTCGAGACCAAAGGCAACCCACTGGTCTACGCAGCACGCAACATCCCCGGCGCCACGCGGACGTTGCTGTTCTACGCCCACTACGATGGCCAGCCGACCAACCCGGCGGCCTGGAAGCAGGCCACCCCCTGGACCCCGACCCTGCGGACCGGCCGCCTCGAGAACGGCGGCACCGACCGCGAGACGCCCGCCAACGGCCGCTTCGATCCCGACTGGCGCATCTATGCGCGTTCGGCCTCCGACGACAAGTCGCCCATCGTCGCCCTGTGCGCCGCGCTCGATGCCCTCGCGGCGAGCGGGATCGCCGTGACCTCGAACATCCGTG
>JAEUQQ010000757.1 GCA_016789685.1 Acidobacteriota bacterium
CCGAGCAACGAGTCGGTCAGCGTCGACCAGTCGCTGCCGATCGCGCGGTCCTTGCCGAACGGCAGTTCCCACGTGCCCGACAGGATGAAGTTGTGGCGGACGTCGTGGAACGCCGGCCCCCACTCGTTCTCGGGCGCGTAGGTGTTCATCCAGTACGCACCCTCGGTCGCGCTCGTCACGCCCTGCAGGCCCGTCCCGCCGAACACACCGTAGAAGCCGCGGTTGTTCGTCCGGGCCTTGGCGAGCGTGTACGACGCGAGGAACTCGAGCCCGTGATTCATGCGCTGACGCACGCTGCTCTGCAGCGAGTGATAGCGGCTGCCACCGACCGACGCCGTCTGGGCGATGGTCGTGACCAGCGGAAGGGCCGAGTACAGCGGACGCCGGGTCGCCTTCGGCGCCCACGTGCTCGGATCGCCGACACCCGGCAGCGCCTGGTTGCCTTCGACCGGCGCGACGAGGTGCTCGGCGTGGTGGCCGACGTAGCCGACCTGCGCCGACATCGACGAGGTGAGCTGGTACTCGCCGAACACGTTCCACTGCTGCGTGAACTGCGGACGCAGGTCGGGCGCGTAGGCGCGCACGTTGCCCGCGGGCGTCGTGCCGGCCACCAGGCCGGCGAAGCCCGAGGCCGCCGATCCCGCACCCGTCGTGCGGTCGTAGTTGACCTGCGACTCGTAGAAGAACGGCGGGTTCATCGGCAGGCGCAGGTTCGCCCCCGTGCCTTCCATGAACTGCGAGATGCCGTAGCCGCCGCGGAACACGAGGCGATCGCTCGCCTTCCACGCGGCACCGAGGCGCGGCTCGAAGCCCTTGTAGTACGGATCGTAGAGGGCGCGCTCCGAGATGCTGCCGTCGGCTGCGAAGATCTGCTTGCCGGTCACCAGGTCGAAGTTCGTCTGGCGATTGTCCTTTTCGACCAGGGGCGAGGTGTAGGCCCAGCGCATCCCGAGATTGAGCGTCAGGTTCGGCGTGACCTTGAAGTCGTCCTGCGCGAACACCGAGATGCGGTTCTGCAGGTGCGTCCACGGGTCGTTCGGATCGCCGCCGCCACGCCCCTTGCTCGACACCAGGTCGAGCACGAAGTCAGAGAACGCGAAGCCGGTGAACGCGCCGTTGTAGTTGATGAAGCCGAGCAGGCCGTTGTTGCCGGCGTAGAACCGCTGCTGGTCGTAGTGCAGCCACTGGCCACCGAACTTGAGCGAGTGACGCCCCTTGAGCCAGGTCACCTTCTCGTTGATCTGGAACGTCTTGGCCAGCGTGTTGGAATCGGCGGCAACGGCGCCGGGCGCGGTCAGGCCGCTGCCCCACCCGATCGACGTGAGACCGTCGATGGGCTGCCCGCCCGCGATGCCGTAGGCCGCGTTCGCCGCGCCCACGCCCGCCCAGTCGTAGGTCTCCGAGATGACCTGCGTGTTGCTGAAGCCGACGAGCAGCTCGTTCATCAGGGCCGACCCGAACACGCGGTTCCAGTTGGCGCCGATGTTCCAGAACGGCTGATCGTTGCGCGTCGCGAACGACAGCGCGTACGGCTGCTTGTCGCGCGCGTCCTCGTACCTGGCGAACGAGTACCGCACGAAGAACTTGTCGTTGGTCGACGCGTTCCAGTCGAGGCGTGCATCCCCCTGGTGCGCCCGGATCTTGAGCAGCGTCTCGCCGACGTAGTTGCCCGTCACGCCGGCCACCGTGCGATTCGGCACGGGATACTTGGCCGTGTCGGACAGCAACGCACGGGCCACGGGACTGAAGCGGGCCAGCGGAATCTGGTTGCCGGGGAACTGCACACCCGTCAGCGGGTCGATGATCGGCGTGGTCACGCTCGAGAAGTCACCACGACGCCACGCCTCGGGCGCAACCGACGCGGTGCCGAAGCCAGGCGCGTCCTGCCGCGAGTGCTGGTAGTCGCCGAAGAAGAACAGCTTGCTGCGCTGGATCGGCCCGCCGAGCGTGAAGCCGGCGATGTGCTGCGTGCGCTCCTGCTTCGGCGCCCCCGAGCGGTTGTTCTCCCACGTGTTCGAGTCGAACTTGCTGTCGCGGTAGAACTCGAAGACGTTGCCGCGGATCTCGTTCGTGCCCGACTTGATCACGCTGCCGACCACCGCGCCGCCGACGTTGCCCGTCTCGGCCGTGTAGTTGTTGGTCTCGACGCTGATTTCGGCCAGCGCATCGGGGCTGGGCTGGTACGCCACGCGGTTGTCGAGCGTCTCGTTGACGTCGAGGCCGTCGACCGTGAAGTTGTTCGTCTGCTCGCGGTTCCCGTTGACGAACGGGCGGTTCGAGTTGATCGCGCCGATGTTGGTGAACCCGCGCGGATTGTAGGTGGTCACGCCCGTCAGCAGCAGCGTCAGCTGCGCGGTGTTGCGGCCGTTGAGCGGCAGCGACCCGACGGTGTTGCCCGACAGCACCTCACCGACCGTCGTCGTCTCACTCTGCAGGATCGGGGCCGCACCAGAGACCTCGACCGTCTCGGTCACCGCGCCCACCAGCATCTTGAAGTCGAGGCGCGCGACCTGCCGGGCTTCGACCGTGATCGGCGTGGTCGCCGACGTGCGGAAGCCCGCAAGCTCCGCCTTGACCACATAGGTGCCGACGAGCACCGCGCCGATCGTGTAGTTGCCAGCCTCGTTCGACACGGCCTCGTAGGCGACTCCCGTCGCCTGGTTGGTCGCCGTGACCGTCGCGCCGGGAATCGCGCCGCCGGTCTCGTCGGTCACGAGGCCGGTGAACGACGCCGCGCCAGTCTGTGCGTGCGCGAATGCCGGGAGCGCCACCGTGAGCAGCGCGGCCCCGAGCAGGCGTCGCCATCGAGCAATGTTCATACGTCCCTCCAGTAAGAGAACCAGTCGCCGCCGCGACCCCGCGTCAGCGGCCCATCGCCCCCTCCCTCGTCGAACGCAGGCACGCCGGGACGCGCAGGGGCTCCAGCGGTTGCCTGAAGGGGGAGGTGCATCGAAGGGCGGCGTTGTAGTTACACCAGCCCGGCAGCGTTGTCAAAGGGCACGGGACGACGACCGCGCCCGCCGGTACGGGAGACAGGCGCCCGCCCGGAGGTCACACCTGCCACGCCCGGGTCCGGAGCCACCCGGGCAAGTCGCTCCCCGCCATGGGCGGGCTGTAGAAATAGCCCTGGCCCACGTGGCAGGCGTTCTCGCGCAGGTAGGCCTCCTGTGCCGCCGTCTCGACCCCCTCGGCCGTCGTCCGGATGCCCTTCGTCCGCGCCAGCTGGATGATCGACCGGCAGATCAGGTCGCTGTTGGGATCGGCGCCGATCTGCTGCACGAACGACTTGTCGATTTTCAGCCCGTCGACCGGCAATCGATTGAGGTAGGCCAGCGACGCATAGCCCGTCCCGAAGTCGTCGATCGACACGCGGACGCCCGACGCCCGCAGCCGCTGCATGATGTCGATGCCGCGCTCGGGATCCTTGAGGGCCACCTGTTCGGTCAGCTCGAGTTCCAGGCGCGCGGGGTCGCAGGCGAACTCCTCGAGCAGCGCCTTGACGACCTCGGGAAGGTCGGTGTGCAGGAACTGGCGGGCCGAGATGTTGACGCTCACGTGAACCCGCCGATGCCGTCGCGCTCCCACCGGCGCATCTGCTCGAAGCTCTCACGCAGTGCCCAGGTGCCCAGGCGCATGATGAGCCCCGACTCCTCGGCGATCGGGATGAACGTATCCGGGGCCACGACCAGGCCATCGGCCTGGCGCCACCGGGCCAACGCCTCGACGCCGACGAGGATGCCACGCTGTACGGCAGGACGCGCATCAGGTAGAGCCGGTCGTCGGTCGACATCACCTCGCGCTCGACCATGCGGTGCGCGGCCAGCGTGACCCGGAGGTCGTCGATGAATGCCGGATACCGCAGCCGGTGCGTGATGTCGGCCAGCGGCCGCCCGATGTCGCTCTCGCGCAGGTTGAACAGGCCCACGGCATCGGGGCTGAACCGCGTCAGCTCGAGCTGCTGATCGACGAACACCGTCGCCACGCCCACGGCGCGCGCCATGCCGTCGAGGTCGGCGTTCACGCGGTTGAGGATGACGATTTTCTCCTGCAGCTCCGCGTTGACGGTGTTGAGTTCCTCGTTGACGGCTTGCAACTCCTCGTTGGAACTCTGGAGTTCCTCGTTCGATGCCATCAGCTCTTCGTTGGTCGCCTGCAGCTCCTCGTTCGAGGTCTCGAGTTCCTCGATGGTCGCCTGCAGGCTCTCGCGCGTGGCCAGCAGCTCGCGCTCGAGCACGTCGATGCGCGCCATGGTCTCGGCATCGACGTCGAGCGCCGGCACGTCGCCGTTGGCATGATGCTCGGGCTGCCCTTCGAAGCAGAGCACCACGAACCGCTCGTCAGAGGTCTCGTCGAGCGGCCGCGCCAGCAGGCGCACGGCGTGCGTGGTGCCGTCGGCCGCCGTGACCTGCACGTAGTCGGACACGAGCGACTCGCCATCGCGCGCCAGCTTGAACATGAGCGCCGAGGCGACAGGCACGAGGGCGTCGGGCAGGATCCGGCTCAGCGCCAGGCTCGGCGCCCCCTCGCGCACACGGAAGTACCGCTGGATGTCACCGAAGAAGTGCACCGCCTCGTGCCGGTCGTTGACCAGGATCGCGGGCGGACAGTACGTCGACAACAGGTTGTTGAGCGCCCGATCCACCACCTGCCCGTCGATCAGCGTCTGTCGCGACGGCCCGCCCTTCCGCAGGTGCCGCGCCGTGCCGTCGTACCCGCCCGTGCGCGAGCCCGCGAAGTCGAGCATGAGCGGTTGCGCCGCCCCCGTCCGCGTGAACAGCTTGTGCTTCGCGTTGATCGTCAGCAGGCCGGCCCCGGTGCCCGTGATCGACTCGCTCGACCCGAGGAAGAGGAAACCGCCTGGCCGCAGGGCGTAGTGCAGCCGATGGATCGCCCGCTTCTGGGCGTCGGGCCTGAAGTAGATCAGCGTGTTGCGGCAGCTCACGAGATCCATCTTCGTGAACGGCGGGTCGCTCAGCAGGTTGTGGCGCGCGAAGAGGATGCACTGCCGCAGCTCGGGCTTCACCGTGAGCGTGTTGCCGCTGCGCGAGAAGAAGCGCTCGACGCGTTCCTGCGTGAGTTCGGCGGCCGCCGACTCCGGATACTGCCCCGCCCCGGCCAGCTCCACGTTCTGCTGGTTCACGTCGGTCGCGATGATCTTCAGCGACGGCCACCGCCGCTCGCGATCGAACGCCTCGAGGAAGAGCATGCCGATCGAGTACGCCTCTTCACCGGTCGACGCGCCGGTCACCCAGACGCGCACACTCTCGCCCGACCCGGTGTTGGCCACGATCGACTTGACGGCGTGTTCGGCCACGACGTCGAACGCTTCCGGATCACGGAAGAAGCTGGTCACCGAGATGAGCAGCTCGCGGCGCAGCGCGACCTGCTCCTGGCGGTCCTGCTCGAGCAGGTCGGCGTACTCCTGCAGCGACGCGACGCTGCGGACCTGCATGCGCCGCTCGATGCGGCGCAGCACGGTGCCGTGCTTGTACTCCTGGAAGTCGATGCTGCCCACCTGCAGCATCAGGCTGAGGATCGCCGTGACCGCCTCGTCGCTCGACAGCGGCGCCCGGCCAGCCACGTCGTCCGCATCGTCCACGACGGTCGCCTGGTAGGGCTGGTTCTGCAGGTGCGACAGCAGGCGTCCTGGCAGCTCGGCGGCCGGCAGGACCGCATCGACCAGCCCGGTCGCGATCGCACTGCGCGGCATGCCATCGAACTTGGCGCCCGACGGATCCTGCGCGAGCAGGAAGCCCCCGGCGGCGTTGATCGCCACCGCACCGCGGGTGCCGTCCGACCCCGTCCCCGACAGCACGACGCCGACGGCGCGGTTCCCGAACGCCTCGGCCAGCGAGGTGAAGAAGATGTCGATCGGCAGCGTCAGGCCGTACGGGCTCTTCGGCTTCAGGTACAGGTGCCCCGACGCGATCCGCATCTCGACGCCGGGCGGGATCAGGTAGACATGGTCGCGGGTGACGGCCATGTCGTTCTCGACCACCACGACCGGCATGCGCGTGTGGCGACCGAGCAACCCGCTCATCATCGACTTGTGGTCGGGCGACAGGTGCTGGATGACCACGAACACGGCCCCGCTATCGGGCGGACAGTGCTTGAAGAACTGCTCGAGCGCCTCGAGGCCCCCCGCCGAGGCGCCGATCCCGACGACGTAGGTGACTTGCGCGGGCAGGCGCTGCGGAGGGGGTGCGTCGGGAGTCAGTTCGGCCTTCACATCCATGCAACGGTCTCGCACACGTAGCCCATCGAGGGCTAGTGGAAGTTCGCCGCCAGTCGTGGCGGTGCCAGGCACAGGTACCGAGTGTCTGACGGTGGGGGCTCGGTACGGTTCAGGTTACAGGGAATTCGTGAGCATTCCAAGCCTCCGCGACATCGAGGCGCCGACGGTGAGGCAATGCGCTAGAGTCGTGAGGATCCGAGCGCCCGCCATGACCGACTCCCAGTCACTCCCGCACGTCGCCCCGGCCTCTGAACGCCTTCGCACCTTCCTGACGGCCCTCGCAGGAGGCATGGCCCTGTTCCTGGCGGCGATGCCGGCGAGCGAAGCGGCCCGCCCGCTGGCCGACCGCGTCACGATTACCCGCGACACGCGCGGCGTCCCCCACATCGTGGCCGACGACGAGGATGCGGCCGCCTACGGGTTCGGCTACGCGATGGCCGAGGATCATGCGGCCGAGATGGGCCGGAAGTACCTGGCGGCCCGCGGGGAGTCGGCCCGCGTGTTCGGAGACGAGTTCGCCGACCGCGACCTGGCCGTCCGCCGCCTGCGCAACCGCGAAGCGGCCCGTGACGCCCTGCGGGTCATCGGCCGCGAGTTCCGCGACTGGCTCACCGCCTACGCCGCCGGCGTCAACGCCTATGTCGCCGCGCATCGCGACCGCCTCCCCGCCTGGATGCCCACCGTCGAACCGGGCGACGCCCTGGCGCTGGGCCGGATGGGCACGATCACCGGCGCGCTTGCGCCCCCGGCAGGGCTGCTGCGGAAGTACCCCGCGACCGCCGTGGATCACGATGGCGGTCGCGGCAGCGCCCTCGACACGGCAGACACCGACGATGACGATGGCACCACCGGCTCGAACGCGTTCGCGGTCGCCGGTAGTCACACGTCGGTGGGGGTCCCGTTGCTCCTCGGCAACCCCCACCTGCGCTGGGCGGAGCGGTATTGGGAAGCACATGTGCGCGTGCCCGGCCGCCTCGACTTCTACGGCTCGACGCTCGCCGGCATCCCCGTGCTTCGCGCCGGGTTCAACGCCGACGTGGCCTACGTCCAGACCAACAACGCCCCAGACAACGAAGACATCTACGCCCTCGCGCTCGACCCCGAGCGCCCCGGCCACTACCGCGTCGGCGGACGCAGCTACCCCATCGTCCGGCGACAGGTGACGATCGAGGTAACGCAGCCAGACGGCTCGGTGGCGACGCGGAGCCAGGCGGTCGCCGACACCCACCTCGGGCCCGTCGTGCACGAGGCGGCCGGCCGCGTGTTCGCCGTCCGCGCCCTCGCGCTCGAGGCCTGGCGCCACTACGAAGGCTTCTTCCACCTGTGGCGCGTGCGGTCGCGCGCGCAGTTCGAGCGCGTGCTCGATCGGCAGTGGATGTTCATGTCGAACTTCACCTACGCCGACACGGCGGGGCACGTGCTGTATCGCTGGAACGCGATGCTGCCGAGGCGAGCCGACGAGACGGCCGACTACTCGCTCGATGTCGACGCGTCGGATCCGCGACGCCTGTGGACGGGCCTCCACCGTCCCGCCGACCTGCCGCGGTTGCTCGACCCGCCAGGCGGCTACATCCAGAACGCCAAC
>JAEUQQ010000769.1 GCA_016789685.1 Acidobacteriota bacterium
GTCTTCGGGATTGCGTCCGGCGATCAGGTCGCGGCGACCGAGGTTGATCACGCGCGCGTAGTCGAAGGGGTAACGGATGCTTGCCTTGGTCGACTCGAATCCCTGCACCCTGGCGAGGCGCTGTTCGATGGCGGCCTGCTGCGCGTCGAGATCGCGAACGGCGAGCACGTTGAGCGCGAGGCGGCGCACCAGGCGTCCACCTTCGGTGAGTTCGGCTGCGACCTGGTAGGGCCCGTCTGGCAGCCCTGCGAGGCTGCCCGAGAAGGGATACGGCTCGTCGACGAGGTCGCGGGCGTACACGTCGAACGTGCCGAGTTCACGCAGCACGGTGCCTGGCGTCGCGAAGTCGGCCACGGTCAAACGCAGGCGCATCCCGGTGGCCGCGGGCGATGGCGCGGCATACGACTGCGTCAGCAGGGCCGCAAAGGGGCGTAGTGAATCGGTGACCACGGTCGAGGTGCGGAGGCGGAGCGATCCGGCGAACTCGGCCTGCGCGTTCCACGGCAGGCCGCGCTGCACGGCGATCGCGTGGAGCAGCACGCGCCGCGCCGCGCCCCCGTTGCCCGCGGCCAGCAGCGCCGTGGCCTCGGTGTTGAGCGACTCGACCTGCGCCCTGACGGCGTCGGCGACGGTCATGTTCGCGCGCAGGGTACGCAGGGCCTGACCCAGCGCCTGCACCGTCATCTGCGTTCGTTCGAGGTTGGCGACGGTGGCCGTGATGGCCGCCTCGCCGGTCAGGCCGGGTGCAGGCGGCGGCGCCTGTGGCGGAGCCTGGGCAGACACGACCGTCGCGCTCAGCACGATGGCGGCGGCGACGCGGATGAGACGCATGAGACCTCCCGGGTGAACCGAGGCGGGGCACACCGCGGACGCGGTGTGCAGACGGGTCGAAGGGTATCGCAGCCCCGGCCGCGTGCCGGCGGCTGTTACGGTAGGGGCACCGTAACAGCCCCGCCGACGGTGGCAGTTGCCCGCGACGAGCGACGGCCGCCGCCCAGGTTGCAGCGCGGTGCCCGCCGACGCTAAGCTCCGCGCATCCCCGTGGACGTCGTGCCGAGCGTCATCGTCTTCATCCCGGGTCCGCTGCGTCCCTACTGCGCGGGCAGGGCGGAGCTGCCGGTCGATGCAGACACGGTGGGCGAGGCGCTCGAGGTCCTCGAGCAGAGCCAGCCTGCGTTGTATCGCAACGTCTGCGACGAGACCGGCGCCGTGCGGCGGCATCTCAACGTGTTCGTCAACACCGACAACGTGCGCGATCTCGATGGGGTCCGCACCGCATTGCGGCAGGGAGACGTGGTGACGATCCTTCCGGCCGTCTCTGGAGGCTGATGATGGCGGAACGAGTCGTGCTGATGATCGGCACACGCAAGGGCGTGTTCGTCGCCGAGTCGGCCAGGACGCGCCGGCGGTTCGCCCTCAGGGGGCCGTTCGGCGACGGTGTGCCGGTGTACGCGACGCTGGTCGACACGCGCGGTGCAACGCCGCGCCTGTATGCCTCCAACTGCAATCCGTTCTTCGGCATGAAGGTGCTCAGGTCGACAGACCTCGGGAAGACGTTCACCGAGACGAAGTCGGCGCCGGCGTTTCCTGGGGACGATGGACGGGCGCTCGCGAACATCTGGGCGCTCGAGGCAGGAGCGCGCAAGCGGGAGCTGCTGTGCGGTGCCGAACCGGCCGCGTTGTTCCGCAGCCGCGACGGTGGCGACTCCTGGGAACTGGTGCCCGGCATCTCGAACCACGAGCACGCCCGGCAGTGGCAACCGGGCGCGGGCGGCCTGTGCATGCACACGATCATCCGCGACGGCAGGCGCCTGCACATCGGCATCTCGACGGGTGGGCACTACCTGAGCGAAGACGACGGCGAGACGTTCACGGCATCCAACGGTGGGGTGGGGGCCGGCTTCACGCCCGATCCCTATCCCGTGTTCGGGCAGTGCGTGCACAAGATCGCGCGGCACGAGGCGGCGCCGGGACGCCTGTACATGCAGAACCACGGCGGCTGGGCCGAGTGGGATGGCCCGGGCGGGCGCCGGCCGGGCATCGGCGTCCTGCGCAGCGACGACTACGGCCGCACGTGGCGATCGATCGCCAGTGGACTGCCGTCGGACTTCGGCTTTCCGATCGTCGTCCATCCTCACGATCCCGACATCGTGTATGTCGTGCCGCTCGAGCCGCAGACGCGGGCGTGTCCGGGCGGAGCGCCCGCGGTCTGGCGCAGCGAGAACGGCGGGGCGTCGTGGACGCGGCTGTCGCGCGGGCTCCCGAAGAAGGAGAGCTTCTTCACGGTGCAGCGCGACGGCATGGTGATCGACGACCTGCGGTCACCGGCACTCTACTTCGGCACGACCACCGGGCAGCTGTGGATCGGACGCGACGGCGGCGAGCAGTGGGAGTGCCTGTTCGATTCGTTGCCGCCCATCCCCACCGTCAGGGTGGCCCTCGTCTGACGCTGCGTTCCTCGGCCCCACGCCAGCCCGCTGGCGTGGGGAGCCGCTTCCGCGAAGACTGCCGGAATTCCGCCAGTTCCAGGCGGTTGTTGCGGCCCGTCGCCGTTACCGTGTCGATACGGTAACGCCATTGTCGCGTCGCCGCCGTCGTCGCTACGCTACGCCTGCTTTTCGCGCCAGTCCGCGTGTCCTCGTCGCATCTCGTCATTCCCGCCACAGGAGGACCCAATGAGTCGATCTTGGGCCATCGTCATCGGGCGTACGCTGATTTTCGCGGCACTGCTGATCGTGGTGCTCGCGCAGGTGTCCTGGGGACAAGCCGTCTCGGGGTCACAGATCTCGGGCATCGTCAGGGACTCGAGCGGCGGCGTGTTGCCGGGCGCGACGGTCACCGCCACCAACACCGACACCGGCCTCGAACGGATAGTCGTCACGACCGCCGAGGGCGAGTACGTCCTGATCAGCCTGCCCGTCGGCCCGTACAAGCTGACAGTGGCGCTCGAGGGATTCACGACATACGTGCAGACGGGAATCGTGCTGCAGGTCAACTCGAACCCCGCGATCAACGTGACGCTCGGCGTCGGCGCCGTCGGCGAAGAAGTGAACGTCGTCGCGGCGGCGACCATGATCGATGCGCGTGGCACGAGTGTCGGCCAGCTGATCGAGGAGAAGCAGATCGTCAACCTCCCGCTCAACGGCCGGCAGCCGACACAGCTGATCCTGTTGTCGGGCGCCGCCGTCGTGACCACCTCGGGCGGCCTCGTCGGCGATCGCCGGCAGTATCCGTCGGCCGTGTCGATCTCGGTCGCGGGCGGCACGGGCAACGGCACCTCGTATCTCGTGGACGGCGGCTACAACAACGACCCGCTGGCGAACATCAGCCAGCCGTTCCCCTTCCCGGATGCGTTGCAGGAGTTCAAGGTCGAGAACGGCGTGCGTCCCGCGCGCTACGGCATCCTGCCGGGCGCGACGGTCAACGCGGTCACCAAGACCGGCACCAATGCGTTTCACGGGGCGGCGTTCGGGTTCCTGCGTGACAGCCAGTTCAACGCCATCCGGCCGTTCACGACGACCGACGATGGGCTGAATCGCCGGCAGTGGGGGGGGACGCTGGGCGGGCCGATCGTGCGCAACAAGGCGTTCTTCTTCGCGGGCGCGCAGATGACGCGGTTGCGTGTGCACCCGGCCGACACGACGTCGTTCGTGCCGACGGCGAAGATGCGGGCCGGCGACTTCACCGAGGCAGCCTCGGCCGCGTGCAACGCGGGCAACGCCCTGACGCTGCCGGCGCCGTTCGTGGGCAACCGCGTCGATCCCGCGCTGTTCAGCCCGGTCGCGGTCAACCTGCTGAAGTACCTGCCCGTCTCGAACGATCCCTGCGGGCGCATCGCGTTCAACGTGTCCGACAACAGCGACGAGCAACTCGGCGTCGTGCGCGCCGACGTGCAGGCGACGAGCAAGCAGCGCGTGTTCGCGCGGTACTTCCTTGCGAACTACGATCGGCCCGCGCTCTACGACGGGACGAACCTCCTCCTGTCGACGGGAAACGGCCTCGGGCTCGACAATCGCGTCCAGACGGGCGTGGTGGCGCACGAGTACACCATCCTCAACAACCTGTTCAGTTCGCTGCGCGTGACCTTCGCGAAGAGCCGCATCCTGCGGTTGCAGGGCGAGTCGCTCTTCACGTGGAAGGACATCGGGGCCAACGTCACGCCGATGGCCCCGGATCCCGGCCTCGCGTTTCCCGTGGCGACGATCACGAACGGGTACCCGGCCACCGCGTTCCCCGGCGAGTTCAAGTCGATGACGTGGCAGATCTCCGAGGACATCGACTGGACGAAGGGCGCGCACCAGGTGGCGCTCGGCGCGATCTGGATTCGTCCGAAGCTCGATGCGCTCGGGCCGTTCCAGGCCAACGGCTGGTTCACGTTCAACGGCTCGCGGACGGGTGGTGGCCGGCTGGGGTTCGCCGACCTGCTGCTCGGGCTTCCCAGCCAGTTCCGGCAGGGTGGCATCCAGGACATCCAGCAGCACATGAACTACGTGGGCGCCTACCTGCAGGACACGTGGCGCGTGTCGGATCGGCTGACGCTCAACGCGGGCGTCAGGTGGGAGCCGTACTACTCGGCGGTCGACGAAGCCGGCTACGCCAGCCATTTCGAACTCGACAACTTCTTCTCGGGCACGCGCAGCACGGTGTACACCAACGCGCCGGCCGGCCTGATGTACCCGGGCGACAGCGGCTATCCGGGCACGTCGTTCAACCGGAACAGCCTGAAGCAGTTCGCCCCGCGGCTCGGGTTCGTGTGGGATCCCAGCGGCAACGGCAGGCAGACGATCCGCGCCGCAGTCGGCATCTTCTACGAGATGCCCAAGATGTGGCAGTACGGCCGCGCGCCGTTGAACCCGCCGTTCGGCAACACGATCGTCGTCAACAACCCGGCATCGTTCGCCAACCCCTGGGCGACCTATGCCGGCGGCAACCCCTTCCCGCTGCAGAAGCCGGTGCCGGCCAACGTCACGTATCCGCAGTTCGGCAGCTTCGTCAACATGCCGCTCGACGCCAAGCCCACCCAGCTCCAGCAATGGAACGTGAGCTACGAGCGGCAATTCGCGGCCAACTGGCTCATCTCGCTGGCGTACATCGGCAACCACACCGTGCACCTGTGGCTCGGCAAGGAGATCAACCCGGGCATCTACATCCCGGGCGCCTCGACGCTGGCCAACGTCAACACGCGACGCCTCCTCTACCTGAGCAACCCGTCCCAGGGCCAGTACTTCGCCGACATCCCGACCACCGACGACGGCGCGTCCGGGCGCTACAACGGCCTGGTTGTCGCGCTCAACCGCCGGTTCGCCGACAACTGGAGCCTGCTGTCGAACTTCACCTGGAGCAAGTGCATCAACGATGGTGACCCCGGGATCGACATCACCAACGCGTACCCCGATCCCAGCGATCGCCGCACCAACCGCGGTCCCTGCAATTCCGACCGCCGCTACATGTTCAACGGGTCGCTGATCTGGCAGAGCGCGGGCGTTGGCAGCGGCGTGGCCAAGGGCCTCACGCGCGACTGGCAGATCAGCACGATCGTCGTCGCCCGCAGTGGCGCGCCCTTCACGCCGACGCTGGCCACCAACAACGCCCTCACCGGCCTCAACAACCAGCGTCCGATCGTCGTCGGCGATCCCGAGGTGTCGGATCCGACCGTCGACAACTGGTTCAACAAGGCCGCATTCGTCACCAACACGGCGGGTGTGTGGGGGACGGCGACGCGCGGCATGATCCGCGGGCCGAAGTACGTCAACGCCGACATGGCGCTGTCGCGGACGTTCCGCATGTGGGCGCAGCAGCGCCTCGAGGCCCGCGTCGAAGTGTTCAACGTCATGAACCGGTTCCAGCCGGGGGATCCCGTCGTCGACTTCGCAAGCGTCAACTTCGGGAAGATCGTCACCGCCGAGGATCCGCGTATCCTGCAGTTTGCCGTGAAGTTCACGTTCTGAGCGACGAGGCCGCCCGCACGGGGCCGCCCCGCGCGTCATGCCCTGAGGAGGCAACACCATGCGTTACGTTCGGATTGGAGTGGGAGTCGCGGTCATCCTGGGCATCGTCTTCGCCGGCCGCGTGTGGTCGCAGGGCTCGCCCGGGTATCGAGACGTGACGGTCAACCCCGATGGCAGCGTCACCATCAAGAACGCCACCGTGCCGTTGCCGGGCCTGATGACCGAGGGCAGCAAGGGCGTGCTGAAGCGCAGCAAGCCCTCTGAGGGACCAGGCGCGCCCGTGCCCGTGCCGTCGAACATCGCCGACATGGCCGAGGTGCGGCGTGTCTACAATGACAACCTCAAGCCCATGGTCGACCACATGCGCGAGGTGTTCCCGGTCGACATCGAAGAAACCACGATCAACGGGATTTCGGCCGCGATCGTGACGCCGAAGGGCGGCGTGCCCGAGAAGAACAAGAACCGCCTGTTCCTCAACGGCCCCGGCGGCGGCTTCCGTACGGGCGTGCGCGGCAACGGGCTGCTGATCAGCATTCCGGTGGCCGCCACCCTCGGCGTCAAGGTCGTCACCATCACGTATCGCCAGGGGCCCGAGCACAAGTTCCCGGCAGCCAGCGAAGACATGCTGAAGGTGTGGGATCACTTCACCAGGACCTACAAGCCCGCCAACATCGGCCTCGTCGGCTGTTCGGCCGGTGGTTCGCTCGTCACGCACACGACCGCCGCGCTCATCAAGGCGGGCCGGCCGACGCCAGGCGTGCTGGGCGTGTACTGCTCGGGGCTCGGGTCGGCAGGCTCGGGTGACTCCGCGCTGCTCAGCGCCCTGTCAGTCACCAGCGTCCAGTTGGCGCTGACGCAGACCGGGCCACCGCCCGCACCCGGGGCCGCACCGGTCGGCATGACCTACATGCAGGGCACCGACCCGAAGGACTTCGTCGTCAATCCGACCAGCGACGAGACCCAGCTGGCCAAGTGGCCGCCCACGATCTTCTTCACCGCGAGCCGCGACGGCGCGGCCAGCGGCGCGCTCTACAGCTACCGCAAGCTGATCAAGCTCGGCATCGACTCGCAGATCCTGTACTTCGACGGCCTGTACCACGGGTTCATGACCAATCCCGACTTCCCCGAGGCGCAGGAAGGCTACAAGATCGCTGCATCGTTCTACGACAAGCACCTCGGAAAGTAGCGCAGGCACCGGCGCGTCCCGGCCCGGCAGGGGCCGGGACGCCTGCCGGGTGGCCGGACGGATCAGTGCGCGCGCTGGCTCGCGCGCCTGGCGTCGATGAACGCGCGGGCCGACTGCAGGCAGCGGCGGGCGTGTTCGGCGGCGCCGAGTTCCCTGACGCGCGCCGTGTGCGGGAGTTCGACGGAATGCGTCACCTCGGGCAGGTGGGCGAGAATGCCCGCCACGTCGAGGCCGCCCTCGCCGATGTAGAGCCGCTCATCACGCGCCGTGTGCACGAGGCCCTCGCGCGTCTCGGGAATGCCGGCCGGCGCATCGCACAGGTGCGTGAAGTGGAACCACTCGCGCGGGACGACGTCGAGATCGCCAGCGACCCCGCGCGACCGCGCGAAGTGCAGCATGTCGATCAGCACGCCGCAATTCTCGCGGCGCGCGCCGCGCAACACGTCGAGCACCTCGCTCAGCGTGCGCACGCTCGCAAACGTCACCATCTCGAGATCGACCGTCATGCCCAGCGGCAACGCCAGGTCGCACAACTGCGCGTAGCACTCGGTGGCGAAGACGCGGTCGTCGGTCCAGATGCTCGAGATGAGGTGCGTCGCCCCGAGGGCAGCACCCGCCTCCATGGCCGGCAGGTACGTCCGTGGATCGAGCCCGTCGTGGATGCGCGCCAGCTCGATGTCGTGCACACGCAACCCCGTGTCGGCGAGCGCGGCGCGCGTCTCGGCCATCAGCGGCGGGTTGGCCGAGAGATCGAAGTTGGCTTCACCCGGCAGTCCCATGTAGATCGGGCGGAGGCTGATGAAGTCGTAGCCGGCGTCGGCGGCGATGTGCGCCAGGGCGGGCGGCGAGACGCCGAACAGGGTCAGGTACGCCAGCGAGTATCGCTGGGGCGCGCGGCCCTCGTGCGCCGTGGCGCACGAGGGTGGCGTAGCGGGAGCGACCGGCAAGGGGCCGTGGCTGCGATCGATGGCGTTGCGCTGCCCGTTCTCGCTGCTCATGTGCGTGCCTCCGGCCAGGTCAGTCGCGCGGAATGCGCCGTGGTCCGCCAGCGCCAGGCGGCGCGGGCGCCGGCCGGTGCTTGGCCATGAAGTCGAGCCGCGCACGGTTGACGCTCACGGGACGGATCGCGTCGCCGAACTCGATGTAGCGTTCGTCCTGCGCCGACCACGCCATCCACGCGGCCTTCGGGGTCGCCGGGTTGCCCGTCGCGGCAAATGCGATGAGCGATGCGGTGAGCGTCTCTGACAGCTCCCGATCCCACGGCGTCCAGTTCCGCGTCGGGCGGAAGAGGTTGTACGCGTCCTGCGTGCCGAAGTAGTAGGGCACCTCAGACGTGTGATAGGCCCCGATGGTCGCCGTGTCCTGGTCG
The DNA here is from genome assembly GCA_016789685.1 of Acidobacteriota bacterium. Classification (GTDB taxonomy): domain Bacteria; phylum Acidobacteriota; class Vicinamibacteria; order Vicinamibacterales; family JAFNAJ01; genus JAEUQQ01. Next base: position 8,504 of record JAEUQQ010000769.1, read on the forward strand.
GCGATCTTCACCCCGGGCACGTACGGGTGCTTGCGCGAGAACACCGTCATGTAGGTCGGCGACTTGTGGTACTGCGCCTTGAGCGTCGCGCATGCACGCGAGTTGAACAGGCCCGCCGCGTCGTTGGCCGCGTCCTGCGCCACGGCCCTGACCTCGGCGTCGCTGGCGACCGGGTACAGCGCGAGGAACTCTGGCGCGGCGGGGCCGAACACCTCGGCAGCCTTTGCCTTGAACTCCGCGACCGTGGTCGCCGACTTGAGCGGGCTGTTGGCTTCGTCGTGCGTGAAGCTCGCGATGACGGGGACGTCGGCGGCGCCGCCCGCGGCGAGGATGGCCGCCTTGGTGTCGGGCATGAAGTACCCGTCGATCACGCCGCTCGTGCGGATCCCCGGCACGCTGCGCCCGAGCTGGAACTCGTTCTGGATCGACAGGATCCGATCGGCGGGCACCTGCCGCATGTCGTCGAGGCTTGCCGCCTCGAGGGCCTTCTGGATCTCGAGGCCCGTGGCCTCACCCTCGGCAAGCGGGGTGTTGGACGAGGTGAAGTTGCACGCGCTGAACATCACCGCCCCGCGGAACAGGCCCTGCGATCGCGGGCTGAAGATCTGCTGCGCGACCGACCCGGCACCGGCCGACTGGCCCGAGATGATCACCTTGGCCGGGTCGCCGCCGAAGGCCGCGATGTTCTGCTGGATCCACTTCAGCGCGGCGCTCTGGTCGAGATAACCGTAGTTGCCCGAGTGCCCGCCCTGTTCCTTCGTGAGCTCGGGATGCGCCATGAAGCCCAGGATGCCGATCCGGTAGTTGAAGTTCACGTAGATGGCGCCGCGGCGGGCGACCTGCGCCCCGTCGTAATTGGCCATCCCCGACGAGCCCACCGTCCCCCCGCCGCCGTAGATGAACACGATTACCGGCAGGCGCGACTCGCGCGTCGCGTCGGGCGGCGCCCAGATGTTCATGTAGAGGCAGTCTTCGCTCGTCGACTCCTCGCCGAAGTAGTGGTTGATGTTGTGCGGGCGCAGGATCTGGATGCAGGCCGACATCTTCCGGTCGGCGTTGTAGGTGCCCGTCCAGGTGATCGGCTGCGCTTCCTTCCAGCGCAACTCCCGCACCGGCGCCTGTGCGTAGGGCACGCCCAGCCAGGCCTTCACGCCCGACTCGAGCACTGTGCCGGCGACGACGCCGCTGCTGGTCTGCACCACGGTCGGGGCGGGCGCAGGCGCGGGCGCGCGGGTGCAACCGGCGACCCCCACCACGAGGAGTGCCGAAACGAGACGTGTAAGCGATGGGGCCACGAGACGTCCTCGACCTTCTCGGCGGATGCGCAAGCGGCCACCAGCGGCCGGGCGCCCCACACGGCCGCGATTATCCTCCCGTGGCCCGGCGCGCCTGCGCGTGTAACCGTATCGCCACGGTAACCGCCGCTCGAGGCCGGCAGGCGGTCAGGGCCGTGCGCAGACCGTGGTGATCGACCGCACCCTCGCACGCGTCGATGGCATGGCGCATGACGAGGGGCCACTGCTGCTCCCAGGTGCGCGCGCGGTATTCGAGGCCCGCGACGAGGTAGGCGACGGCGCTGCCGGCGACGGCGTTGGCCGTAGCCCTGGCGTCGAGCAGGTCGGCGGCCACGATCTCGTCGCCAGGGTTCACGGCACATGGTGTCCGGCTCACCTCGCGCACGCGGCAACCGCGCGCCGACAGGGCCCGCGCCAACTCGCGCCCGACGACGCCGTTGGCGCCAAGGATGGTGTGTATCGGTGCCTCGTGCGGTGCGGTCATGGCGCCTCCGGCCAGTGTGGTGTCGCGCCGGCCCCGGCGCACGCGCATGATCTTCGCACTTCCGGCCACCGGCTGGCGACTGGCCGCGGGGCAGGCGCGCGGATCGATTCCAGTCGACCGCACGCGACAGCCCGCGTACGATGTGGGCGCCAACGTTGCGGCCCACTCCGCGCCGGCCTCCCGGCGCCCGGGCGTCCGCGACACGATGCCGGCGCGCTGCGGCGCGCCACTCCAGGAGACCTCAGACATGGCGAAGACACCGGCGGCCGCACGCGACGCGGCCGCGCTCGCTCCATTCCCCACGCGGCGTTCGTGGGCCGAACCGTGGAAGGTCAAGGTCGTCGAGCCCCTGCGGATGACGACGCGCAAGGCGCGCGAGAAGGCGAACATCGACGCCGGCTTCAACACGTTCCTGCTGCGATCCGCCGACGTCTACATCGACCTGCTCACCGACAGCGGCACGAGTGCCATGTCTGACGGGCAGTGGGCGGGCATGATGCTCGGCGACGAGGCGTACGCCGGCAGCCGCAATTTCTACAATCTCGAGGCGACGATCCAGAAGTATTACGGCTACACGTACGTCGTGCCCACGCACCAGGGCCGTGGTGCCGAGAACCTGATCTCGCAGATCCTGGTCAAGCCCGGCATGTACGTGCCCGGCAACATGTACTTCACGACGACGCGCCTGCACCAGGAACTCGCCGGCGGCACGTTCGTCGACGTCATCGTCAAGGAGGCGCACGATCCGGCCGCCGACCTGCCGTTCAAGGGCAATGTCGATCTCGACGCCTTCGCGGCGCTGATCAGGAAGGTCGGCGCGAAGAAGATCCCCTACATCACCATCGGGGCCACCGTGAACATGGCGGGTGGGCAGCCGATCTCGATGGCCAACATCAAGGCCGTCCACGCGCTCGCGAAGACGCACGGGATCAAGGTCATCCTCGACGCGACGCGCGCCGTCGAGAACGCCTGGTTCATCCAGCAGCGCGAGCCGGGCTACGCGCGCAAGAGCGTCGCCACCATCCTGCGCGAGTTCTGCGGCTACAGCGACGGGTGCACGATGAGCGGCAAGAAAGACGCGCTCGTCAACATCGGGGGATGGCTCGCGGTCAACGACCGCGACGTCTACGAGGAAGCCAGCAACCTCGTGGTGGTCTACGAAGGCCTGCACACCTACGGCGGCATGGCCGGACGCGACATGGAAGCGATGGCCCGCGGCATCGTCGAGAGCGTGCAGGACGATCACATGCGCGCGCGCATCGGCCAGGTGCAGTATCTCGGGCAGAAGCTCATCGACTGGGGCGTGCCGATCGTGCGCCCGGTTGGGGGCCACGCCGTGTACCTCGACGCGAAGGCGTTCTATCCGCAGCTCACGCAGGATCAGTTCCCGGCGCAGACGCTGGCCGCCGAGCTGTACGAGGATTCGGGTGTGCGGGCCATGGAGCGCGGCGTCGTGTCGGCCGGGCGTGACGCGAAGACCGGCAAGCACCGGTATCCGAAGCTCGAACTCGTGCGCCTGACCATTCCGCGGCGCGTCTACACGCAGGCGCACATGGACGTGACGGCGGAGTCGGTGCTGGCCGTCTGGCAGCAGCGCGCCCGCGTCCGCGGGCTCACGATGGTCTACGAGCCGAAGTACCTGCGTTTCTTCCAGGCACGCTTCGAGCGACTGTAGTGGCGAGGTGAGATCCAACCCGCCGGGGCCCGGGGCTCCGGCGGGTGGATGGTCAGAGGTGGCCGTTCATCCCGTCCGACCGCACGCGCTTCCCCTGCATCGGCGTCATGTCGCGAGACAGGGCAGGCCGTGCGCGTTCGAGCCGGCTATCCGCGGGTGTGCCTCCCCTCCGGGGCGCACGCGGTCGAGCCCCACGCTCCCGGGCGTCCTCCGTGCCGCCGCGGCTGGCCGCCTTCGCGCGGCGACCAGGGGCCGAGATCAACGCGATGTGCCAGCGACTAGCGCCCGAATCTCGGCCAGGAGCGCCTCTGTCGTCAGCCGGGAGGCGAGTTTCTGACTGGTAGCGTCACGCCGTAGCGGGACAACAGCGCCATCGCCGCTCAGTTCGAATGCGCCATAGCTCACCGCTCCTATTCGATAGGCCTCGATGAGTGAGTCGAACGTCAAGAACAACAGGTATCGCTTGCCCTCAACGAGTGCCAAGTCCTGGTGTCCCAGGTCGATCGTGCCTTCTCTTCCGCGGGGAATGCGCCCCACCAGTTG